>JBGPHY010000259.1:0-7738 GCA_041484625.1 Terriglobia bacterium
ACCAGGGCTCAGGTCTGCGACTTCGGTTGCATCCTTCCCTCCCATAGACTTCCGTTATGCTCCCGCCTCAGGACAGACATCCATCTGCTTTCCTGATGATCAGCACAAGACTCTCCTCGGTGAAAAAGGAGAGTTCCGATAGGAATCAGGGTTGGATAATGCACTATCGGCGAGGGACTGGCCCTGCGCCCAGGCAGGTGCTTATTCCTGCGCAGTTAACTGCAAAGTGGCTATTTAAAGAAGTCAAAGGAGCAAGATTTTCAAAGGCAGGTAATTCGATTCAAGTCAATCCAGACGTGGCAGTTTGGACGGCAACGTGGCAGGCATGAAAGAGGACACTTGGCTATACTGTCTTAGAACTTCGGCTCGACGGGACGGCAGGTTCAATGCAGCGGCCACCGGCAGAATCGGTGCCAAGCCTGCCCCGGCTAGGATCGCAAGCGTTCCTTGAGGCAAACCCGGGGAAGGAATCGCACGGGAGCGCTGAAAGAGGTCCGGAGGAAACTTCCTATCGGACCTCTGTTCGAGGGAAGAAGTATTACGAACCGCTGGTCAAGGTGCTCGAAGACTGGCTAAACACATTATTGACGGCATTGCCCAAAGTGGGCAATACAACAATCGCAGCAAGCGCCAGAAACACCAACAACAACGCATACTCCACCAAGTCCTGGCCCTCTTCTTCATTCATGAATCTTTTCAGCAGTTTCGACATGGTCCACCCCCTCATGACTGACTTTGAGCATCCTGGGAGTATTCTTCTACGGGGGACACTCCGCGTCAATTCCTCGAAAGTGGGATTTTGAGCGACTCCCCTCACCCAATGGTACTAGCACCGCCGGCTGATTTCCTTCAAGCCATGAAAATTCCAGAGAATGAGCCTATCTCAAGCCGGCTACAATTGCAGCCGAAACTTGAGCTTGGTCATCACAGCCGAGCAGGCCAAAATGATTCCTGTAAATAACAGGGACTTCGCCAGTCCCGGCAAGCCCTGGTCCATCCCAAAACGGTGTACCCCGTAGCCCAGGAATCCCCCCAACGCTGAATAAAAGATGTAAGGAAGAAGATAAGTCAAGAGCGTATTCGATCCTGCGGGCTTAACAAAGCTGGCCCACTTGATCTGGCGCTTGACATCCGCAATCCAATAAAGCGCCAGCATGACCAAGACACCGGTTCCGGCACAATAGAGACACCAGGTAGGAGTGCCCTCATTTTTTGAAAGGCCCAGGGGACGCAACCCATATCCGGCAAGAAAGAGCACAAATGCATAACCCAGCCCCCAAGTTGCTTTTTCCTTGAAGGTCTTGGCGAACGCCTTGTCCAGAAAGATCATGGATGCAACGACGCCAGCCATAATGATCGACGCAGACTCCCCGCTCCCGAACGGCCAGAGACCCAACGGCAAATCATGGTGATGCATTCCATTCAACCGCGCAAAAACATTCAATGCAGTCAGGGCCACCAGCCAGAAGACCGGTGCCCAACGGATCTTTCTGAATGGAATATAGAGGATGCAGGCAGCGAGGTAAGACTGTCCAATAATCCCAAGAATCTCCCAATAGCCAAAATCCAACCAGGCGGCCTGGCCCTCTGGAGTCCTTCGCCTGAAGATGGCGAATGCGACGGCTACCATCAGCAAGCCAATGTACTTCAGGATTCTGTACAGGCGCTGACGTTTGTCAGAGCGAGGATACACGTTCCAGAAGAGGATGGCCCCGGCAAGCCCCCATAAGGCCCACGCGCTTTCTTCAATTCCGGTTAGTCCGGGATCAACCTTGCCGTGGTTAGCCAGAAAAATACCCAGTACAATCAGAGCCAGGGAGCGGAAAATGACATGCATCCACAGCTTCCATGTCGAATCACCTTTGTCGAACCGGCGTTGGATGGCCAGGGGAATCGCCATCCCCACAATAAATAGGAATTCGGGGAAGACCATATCCACATAGGTCATCCCGTCGGCTCCGGGGGGCATGTGATAATTCCACCAGGGCAATCCTTTGACGCCTGACAGGTCATTCACAAAGACCATCACCATCATCGTGAGGCCCCTGAAGATGTCTACCGATAGGATTCGTGGTGATTCCCCCGTGCTCGTTGGGCGCGTGTTCATCTTGGTGTATTCCTGGCGGGTAAGAATATTCCTTTCAAGAAATCGCCAGATCGCATGGGATTGCGATGGGGGTTCAGTGAGCATTGACAAGTCGCCCCCAGTTGAGTCCCTGAGCAATCCGTCGTGGGTCCATCCTCAAGCAGTCTTAAACCGAATTGTAAAATTGCAGCCTTGTGAGCATCGAGATCGATTCCTAAGGACCGAATAGGGTACAAGCGAGGCATTGGTTACTCACGCGCCCTGAAGGACAGGTGGCAGTGACCAACTGAATTCAGGGATTATCCAAATGCACAACGTGCGGGAACGCCTGCCAGAAGGCTGCCCAACCGGTTTTAACCGTACCACCTTCAAACTCTCACGTCAACGGCGGCTTGCTGGCTGTCCTCCAATTGACCTTGTAGGACAATTGGTGTTAGGCTACCCCATCAAAAAGGAGGAGTCTATGAATATCTCAAGGCGGCAGTTTATTGAAGCTACGGCTCTTGGCTGCGCGACAACCTTGGGCGGGTTTGTTGGCCGCTCATTTGGCGCGACCTCAAAGATACCCGTGCGAGTTTTCGGACAAACGGGGGAAAAAGTGTCCATCCTGGCTTTCGGCGCAGGAAGCCGGTTCCTGATGTACGAGGCGGAAGACAAAGCGCTTCAGGTTCTTACTCATGCAATTGATTTAGGGATCACCTATATCGATACAGCCCATAGTTACGGGGAGGGAAAAAGCGAAGAGCGTGTCGGCAAAGTCCTGCTCAATCGCCGCAAGGAGGTTCTGCTGGCCACTAAGATCGAGGCGCGAAAGGCGGATGAAGCCATGCGCCAGATCGAGTTGAGCTTGAAGCGGCTCCAGACCGACCACGTTGATGTATTGCACATCCATTCCCTTTTGGGCGCCGACGACTTGGCTGCAATTGAAGCGCCCGACGGTGTGCTCAAGGCGGCGCACAAGGCGCGCGACCAGAAGATGACCCGATTTCTGGGCATTACCAGCCATACGGATCCTGCCGTCCTGAAGACTGCATTGGAGCGTCACGACTTTGATTGCGTCCAGATGGCACTCAATGCCGGATTGACACGCATGGACTTTGATTCCCCGCAGAAGGCAATTCCCATGCCGCAGGGGAACTTCGAGGCACTCGCCCTGCCAGTTGCGAATCGCAAAAAAATGGGCGTGATCGCCATGAAAATCTTTGGCCAAGAGAAACTGCTCGGAAAAGTTCCGGTTGAGAAACTGCTCTACTACTCGATGTCGCTACCCGTCAGCACCGCCGTCGTCGGCATGCCCAAGGCCGAGCACATCGAGCAGAATATTGCATTAGCGCGAGATTTCAGGCAGCTCTCCGAAACGGAACGGCGCAAACTGTCGGACTCCATTGCTGTGGAACAGAAAGTAGCCCTGGAGCGTTTCTTCCGGAACCATGTGGATGCGTAAGGTTCGGGTGACTGACAGGGCATAAGCGAAGGCCAGCTCAGGCACTTGCCTGGTTCAATTGCTCCACTGAGGAGGGGTCTAGTTGAAGTTTTACCCCTTCGATCAATTCGTGGAGTTGTTCCAAGCTTGTGGCGCTGGCAATAGGGGCAGTGATGCTGGGACGTACCATCAGCCAGGCAAGGGAGACGCTTGCGGGTGTTGTGTTGTATTCTTTTGCCACATGATCCAGGGCACGGAGAATCCGAATTCCCCGTTCATTCAAATACTTTTTAATTCCTTGTCCTCGGGCACTCTTTGACAAATCTTTTTCCGACCGATATTTACCAGTCAGGAACCCACTGGCCAACGAGTAGTAGCTGATCACGCCTAATCCATTTTCCCGGCAGAGGGGCTCGAGCTTCGTTTCATAACCTGCTCGATCATAGAGATTGTATTGAGGCTGCAAACTCTGGTAGCGGGGATACTGATGTTCTTGACTGCTCTGCAAGGCTTGGAACAGGCGTTCTGCGTCGTAGTTCGAAGCCCCAATAGCCCTCACTTTTCCTTGCCGGATCAATTCTGAAAAGGCTTCCAGCGTTTCCTCCAGAGGCGTCTCCGGATCGTCGGCGTGTGACTGGTAGAGATCAATATAGTCCGTCTGCAAGCGTTGCAGGGAAGCCTCCGCGGCACGCAACATGTAGGTTTTGGAGAGCCCTTTCTGGTTCGGGCCCATTTCCTTTCCGACCTTGGTAGCGATGACCACATTCTTCCGGTTGCCCGTTCGCTTCAGCCATTTGCCAATGATGGTTTCAGATTCTCCACCCTGGTTCCCCGGAACCCACGTGGAGTAGACATCGGCGGTGTCAATGAAGGTAAATCCGGCTGTCACAAACGCATCGAGCAACTTAAATGAAGTTGTCTCATCCACAGTCCATCCGAAGATGTTTCCTCCAAAAGCTAATGGAAGAATCTCTAATCCGGAATTTCCGAGTTTTCGTTTATTCATTAATTTTCTTCAATAGCTCCTTCCAGCGTTTCCATGCTTCATCGCGCGCTTTTTTGTTGGCTTCATTGGTGTCGGATGCTTCGCCGGCTCGCATGAAACCGTGACCAGCGCCATCGTATGTTACAGGTTCGTACACTTTGCCCGTTTTCTTCATCAGCTCCGTGGACTGAGGGATGGTCGCATTGACGCGGGCATCATTACCGCCGTAAAAACCAAACACGGAGCATTGGATTCGGGAAATGTCTTCCTCTTTGTCCGGTCCGGTGCCGTAAAAAACAAATGCGGCCCTAATGGACTGATTGTTGGTAGCCTCCCGGAAAGCCTGACTGCCTCCCCAGCAAAAGCCGGCGACGGCTACTTTTCCATTGCCGGCTGGAAGTTTTGAAACATAGTTAATGGCAGCGTTCAAGTCTGCGGCCACTTGATCGGGGCCCAACGAAGAGACAGCCTTTGTGACTGCGTCCCTTCCGGAGAATTCTGCAGTTCCTCCTCCACCCGGTGCCACCCCGGAGAGGAAATCGGGAGCAATGGCTATATAACCGGCCTCAGCCAGTTGATCAGCCACACTGCGCACCCAGTCGCTCAATCCAAAGATCTCGTGGATCAGCACCACAGCGGCGACTCGATCTTTAACCTCGGGATAGACGATATAACAATGAACTTCGCGCGCACCGGCTTTCACTTTCACCCACTCCTGGTGGCGTGGAGAGCTTTCCAGTCGTGCCTTCGCCCAGTCCTGGGCCGTGGCCGGACTGGCTGCCAACAACAGAACAACAATGAACATCATCCATCGATTCATGGGACCTCCCATTATTCCGACGCTTCGTTGACCTACCCGCGCCTGATCAGTTGCCAAAACTGTGGACTAATTGACAGCGATACTCCCTTGCAATCTCATCTGCTTAAACTGCTGATAGAAAAATTTGCGGAATTTGTGCATAGCTCGAGCATCTCTGAGCCTTCTCGTGGGAATACCGAGCGCCTGGGCCGAAGGGCCGATTAAGCCCAGTAAAGACTCATCATAGCAGGAGACCCGCCGCCAAAGGACTTTTCCCTTGCCAATCATGTCTAGAAATTCATCGCGAATGGCTGCCAACGGCCGCTCGGGATGCCCCATCGAGAAATTCACAATGAGCCCGCTGGAATTGACCAGCAATAGAGCAAATGGGTAATAAGGACGCTCCTGACCTTCCCGGGCCGGAATATCGAAGAACATCCAGTCCAGCAGCACTTCTTCCTTATCCCGGCGGCAGTCCCGTTTGAGCTTCTCAATTGCCGCCGGATTGGACGGAAGTAGCGGGATGGGCTTTGCCGCTGGCGGTTCTGGTTTGATGACCGTGTCCTTCCAGGTCAGGGAGCTGGTTTCCCCCTCAGGAACACGAACCCATACTTCTCCCAATCCGATACGGGGAGCTGTCTTGGGAGCGAGTGACAGGGAATGTGCCATGTCAGTCACTTGTTCCAGAACCTGACGCAGAAAGCAGACTTCCGGTAGTTCCAAATTCCAGGGATAAAAACCCGGGCGTAGTGACCGGAATACCGGCCAGCTTTTCTTGCCCCGGAATTGCAGCCCCAATTCCTTTATGATACTCCGGTCAGTGCCGGCCAAGTCGTTTCGGTTCTCAAAGGTGACAACCAGGGAGCGGTTTTCGAAGAGGCCGCGAGGATCCTCAGACTCGATTTCAGTGGAACGACATTTCTGATAATGCATAAAGCCTTCATCACCCAAGTACACCGCCAATCCAAAAACCTGCCCTAAATTTCCCATAATAGCCGCATAGCCGACTTCACTGCTGACAGGATCGACCACCCCGAATAATTGGTTGTCTTCAAAGTGATCCCAGAACGCTTCCCGGCCAAACGCCACCGCAGCTTGATACAACCCTCCCCACTCTTTCTGCTCCTGTTCAGTCATTCTCATTCCCTTCTGCCAATATTTCGGATGATCACCTGGAATCTCCCGCAAATTCAGCAGGTCTGGGCTACAGGTCAATGGTTAAGGCGCGGCACCCACGAAGCTGCGATCAGGCCTTCCCGTCACTTATTTGTTGCGGAAGCCGAAAGCGAAACCGTCACGGGCTCAATGTTCCAGCCGTCCACCCTCATTGTGGCATGCTTCCCGAGAACGCCCTTTTCCAGGTAATGTGCCGTGATCACTCTTGACTCACCCGGCATCAGTGCCAGGTAGTTGTCTTCCCACAACACTGGAAGGATCTCTTCCTCCGAATTGGCCTGGCGTACCCCGACGTGAACCTGGAAGGCAAGGTAGGGGCTCGGATTGTGGAGGGTGGCACGGACCACACCCCCACCCTTGCTCTCCTCGGCCACCGCCGTTGCTTGCAACCGGACTTGCGCCAGGCGATTGAGGGCAGTCAAGTCTTCAAAGGTAGCGATGGGAGTGAAGGCAGTACCTCGAGTCTTATCCCAATTGAGAGTTGAGAGCTTGGCCGGGAGCCAGTATAAGTTAGAACTGACCTCTTTCCCGGCTTCATTGCGCAGCGAGAGCTTCACGAAATACACCGAGGTTGCGGGTTCGGGCGGGAATAGAGGAACGGTCAGCAGCGGCTTAGAGCCGTCGGCCTCAACATTCACCTTCACCTCTTGAGAAAACGTCTCTTTAAGATTAAAGTCGACCACCTGTACCTTGAGCATCAACCCGGAGAAGGGTTCCTGACGACTATTGACAACCACGATGCTGCGGTCATCGTATGAGTATTGAACGTGAAGCGGCTCGCAGGCCTTCTTCGTCCCGAAATAACCACCGGCCGGATAAAGGTAATAGTCGTACAAGTGCCAAAAGATGGATGGCCAGGCATTCCCCAACATCCACTGGATGACCCCCATGGAGGTATATTTGTTCCGCCCGTAGGCCTCGAACATGGCTCGCTGCCCGTCATAGGCCATGGCCTGAGCTTTCCTCAGGAAATCCTCCAAACCCGAAGGCGGACCATAAGTGGCATCCATCGCCGGTTTAAAGCGGTTCAGGTTCCTGAAGCGTTCTCCTGCCGAGTGGAAGTTCCAGACCTCATCGATGGGCCAAAGGTGCTCCTCGGGAAGCATCTTCCGCAGGCTCTCCAAAGGAGGGATGGCAGGACCAGGGCTGGTTTCGGTATTGAAGCCCCAAGCTCCGCCGAACTTGTCTTTGTCCAAGAGCCAATAGTCTGGCGGTTCGTAGTCGTAGGGTCCCGTCATCTTCACACCGGATGGGCCGGTCACATTCGTG
>JBGPHY010000260.1:0-7697 GCA_041484625.1 Terriglobia bacterium
ATTCCCAAGTAAATAAAGACGCTCTTGGCGATTTCACTCATGGTGACCTGGACGATGCTCCCGCTCAGACCGAAAAGCGGAGGGAGTTTGGTAATGAACACCCAGGCATAGAGGCTGTAGAAAAGAACCTGGAAAATACTGTTAAAGGCCACTAGGCCTGCGCAGTACTCCGTGTCCCCCTTGGCCAGCTCGTTCCAAACGATTACCATAGCTATACAGCGTGCAAGACCGATCATTATGAGGCCAACCATGTATTCCGGCTTGTCGGCCAGAAAAAGGATGGCCAGGCCAAACATGAGAACCGGGCCAATCACCCAGTTCTGTACGAGGGACAAACCCAACACCTTCCAGTTGCGGAAGACGTCCCCGAGTTCCTCATACTTCACCTTGGCCAGTGGTGGGTACATCATCAGAATTAGGCCTATGGCAATTGGAAGGTTGGTGGTTCCTACCTGAAACCGGTTAATAAACCCTTCAATTCCGGGGATGAGGAAAAATGAACCCACTCCCGCCGCCATAGCCAGAAATATCCAAAGAGTCAAAAACCGGTCTAGAAAGGACAATTGTTTGGAAATGGCATTCTGAGACATATCCACTCCACCGCTTTTGACACAAGTTACTCTTAATAGGTCTGGCTCCGCTCTTCAATCCAACAGGTTATTCGCGCAATAATCTGGTCCCTGACTCCTGGCTGAATTGCCCGTGCAAAGGGACAGAATTTTCAGTTTTTGTAGTGACGGCATAACTCCTCTTTGTTGACCTTGAGCACCTCTTTCAGCAGCCGGCGATCCTTTTCCAAATTCGGTGTTTTTGGGTTGGCGTTCTGCAAGAAGTCGTAGGCGGCTGAAACGACCGGCTCCGGGGTTTCCGGGTGCCGGTAATAATGCCAGCGTCCCTCCTTTCGGATGTCCACCAGTCCAGCCTGGATCAAGACCGACATGTGCTTGGAGACCGTGGAAGGGGAGAGTTTCAGCAATTCGATAATCTGGCAAAGGCAGAGTTCGGAATGATTCAGAAACGACAGGATCCGGACCCGGTTTTCATCGGAAAGGGCCCTGGTAATTTGCATGAAGTGACGCATAGCTAGCTCCTATACTTCGTCCAATGACGAATTATAAAATCTTCAATGTTTATTGTCAAATCAATTTCTCATCTTGAAAGGATGTGGCGTCCCTACCGGGTTCAGAAGGCAGAAATTAGGTCTATTGCCTCTCGCAATGAAATCGATGGGATTTCTGGCTTGGTGTCTGCCACCTTCGACTGCACTCTAGTTTGAGATTTGACAATTATCAAATATTCAATTAACTTATTGAATATCTCAGCTCTGGAATGCAATATGGACGAAACGAGAGACTTCAAGACGCAACTTTACGAGCACTTTGCCCGCATCGGCAAGGCACTTTCCAGCGGGCACCGTTTGGAGCTATTGGACCTGTTGGCTCAGGGAGGAAGAACTGTTGAGGTACTGGCCAGAGAAGCGGGGATGTCTGTGGCCAACACCTCGCAACATTTACAGGTCCTGCGGGAAGCCCAACTGGTGGCAGTGCGCCGCGACGGTCAATATGCCAGCTATCGGCTGGCGGACGAGCAGGTCTTCCGAGCCTGGCAGGAGGTCCGAGAACTCGGACGGGCACGTCTGGCCGAAATCGACCGGACAGTCAGCGATTTCCTTGCTGATCGCGAAACCCTGCAGGCGGTCAATGCACATGAACTCTTGCGGCTGGTCAGGGAGGAAAAGGTAGTGGTCCTGGATGTTCGGCCGAAGGAAGAGTATCAAGCCGGGCATATTGCTGGTGCGCGATCTGTCCCACTGGCCGAGCTTAAGGTTCACATCAAGAGGCTCCCTAAGAGCCGCGAGATCATTGCTTACTGCCGTGGCCCATACTGTGTTCTGGCAGACAATGCTGTCGCTTTTCTCCGAAGCCGTGGCTATAAAGCGCGTCGGTTAGACTCAGGTTACCCCGATTGGAAAGTCCAGGGATTGCCGGTGGCTGTCTCGTAATCAGCCTGTTCGTTTTCGGTGTTCTCTGCCCCACGATGAAGGAACGATGACTGATCCAGAACTGCCAATCTATCTCGACTACAATGCAACCACTCCCCATGATCCGGAAGTGATTGCGGCCATGTGGCCATATTTGCAAGAGCATTTCGGCAATCCTTCCAGCTCACATGAGTTTGGAAGAGAAACTAAACAAGCCGTTCAAATTGCCCGCTCGCAGGTGGCGTCGCTGCTCAACTGTCAGCCGGACGAGATCGTGTTTACCGGCGGCGGCACTGAATCCAACAACTATGCCGTCCAGGGGATTGCCTTTGCCCAACGCCACCAGGGCAACCACATCATCACGACCCAAATTGAACATCCGGCTGTGCTGGAGGTTTGCCGTTTTCTGGAAAGCGTGGGATTCGAGATCACCTATTTGCCAGTGGATGAATATGGCGGGGTGAAAGTTGAAGATGTGGAGAAAGCGATCCGCTCGGAGACCATCTTGGTCACGATCATGCACGCCAACAATGAGGTTGGCACCATTCAACCCCTTGAGGAAGTTGCGGCTCTGGCCCGCGCTAGGAACATTTGCATCCATACGGATGCAGCCCAATCCGTGGGCAAGATTCCAGCCGACGTCAAAACCCTTGGCGTCGATGCCCTTTCAGTTGCAGGCCACAAGCTTTACGCCCCCAAGGGAGTCGGTGCGCTCTACGTTCGACAAGGCGTGAAGATGCGCAAATTCATGCATGGGGCCAGCCACGAAAGCGGACGACGAGCAGGTACAGAAAACGTTATGGGCATTGTGGGATTGGGGAAGGCCTGTGAGGTGGCAAGACGCGATGCAGCGCAAAATCATATTCGTATGAAAGCAACGCGGGACCTCCTATGGGACGGACTGAACGAACGGCTAAAAGGCCTGAGGCTGAACGGGCATCCAGAGAAGAGGCTACCTAACACTCTCAGCGTCAGTTTTGAGGAACTGGATGCTTCGGCTCTGTTAGAGAGCATCCAGGAATCCGTTGCGGCTTCCGCAGGGGCAGCGTGCCATTCCGGAGGTATTGCCATCTCTCATGTACTTCGGGCCATGAGAGTCCCAGACCGATGGGCTAAGGGGACACTGCGCTTCTCGACGGGAAGAATGACCACAGAAGCTGAGATTGACAATGCCATTGAAGTCATCGCACAAGCTGTGCAGCTCTGCCAGTCTGCTAGGAAAATGGACTGAAGGGAGGGAGATGTGAGCGCCAAAACGATCGTCATCTTGGGCGGGGGCGTCGGTGGGTTGGTCGCGGCCAATGAACTGGCAAGACAATTGTCGAGTCAACACAAGATAGTCCTCGTCGAAAAGAACACGGTACATGCCTTTGCGCCCTCCTTTCTTTGGGTGATGACGGGAAATCGCTCAACCCCTCAGATTACCAGGGGTCTGCAACAGTTGCTGCTTCCTAGGATAGAGCTGGTATCCTCCGAGGTTCGTTCCATGGACCTCGCCCAACGCCATGTGGAAACCAGCAAGGGTTTTCTGTCTTATGATTACCTGGTGGTCAGTCTGGGCGCCGAACTGGCCCCTGAGACGGTGTCCGGATTACCTGGAGACTTCCACACCTTCTTCACGTTAGAAGGTTCAGCAAGACTGCGCGATGCCCTTCGGTCATTCGATCGGGGGACAATTGGCGTCGTTATTTGCTCATTGCCTTACAAATGCCCTGGGGCCCCGCATGAAGCCGTGATGCTTATCGACAATCTGTTCCGCCGGCGCAAGATCCGTAGGCAAGTGGACATCCACCTGTTTACTCCTGAAACACAGCCCATGCCGGTAGCGAGGCCTGAGCTTGGCCACGCGATCAGCGAAGTTCTCCGTCAGAAAGATATCCACTTTCATCCTGAACACAAGTTGACCTCGGTGAATTCCGAGGTGAAGGAACTGGATTTCGGGAATAAAGGGAAATTTCAGTACGATCTCCTGGTGGCCATCCCGCCCCACCGTTCCCCCAGGGTGGTTCGGGAGTCCGGCTTAGCCAATGCCACGGGCTGGGTCTCCGTAGACCGAGCGACATTGGCCACTTCGCAGACAGGGGTCTTCGCGCTCGGCGATGTGACCCTGATCCCCCTGCCGGGCAGATGGAAACCCGATGTGCCACTGGCTCTTCCCAAGGCGGGCGTATTCGCTCACGCTCAAGCCCAGGTGGTGGCCAGGCGGATCACGGCGGAGATTTCCGGCTCAGTTGTTCGAGACCAGTTCTGTGCGGATGGTTACTGCATGCTCGAAGCGGGGGAAGGACTTGCTGGCTTTGCTTATGGCAATTTCTTTTTGGAGCCATCTCCCCAGCTGAACCTCAAAACTATCGGCAGGACTTGGCATTGGGGCAAGCTGTTGTTTGAACAGTGGTGGTTGTCCACACCAGGTTTTAAGCGGGACGTGCTCGCGTCAGCAATCAAGATGGGTGGCCGATTTTATGGGATCCTAGCAATTATTTAAGGTGTGGTTCTGACCCCATACGAACCCTGGTCGCGAAACCTCGTTTTGCAGTTCATCCAAGCAGATGGAGTTATCAAAATGAAACTGGCCATGGTGATTTCCCAGACCGACGCGGAAGTTGTTTTCAATGCCTTTCGTCTGGCGAATTTCAGTCTCAAGGAAGGTGATGATGTAAAGGTTTTTTTGCTTGCTGAAGGAGTGGAATTGGACCGAATCGAAAGTCAGAAATTTAATGTCCGAGGCCAGGCTGAAAACTTCGTAAAGGATGGCGGAGAGATTCTGGCTTGTGGAACCTGCCTGAAGCTCCGCAATTCCTCTGGAACTGAACTGTGCCCGCTTTCGACCATGAAGGACCTTTATACCTTGGTCAAGGAAGCAGACCGGGTTGTCACCTTCTGAGAGGGTGTCGTCACCAGGTGTCCCACCTCGACAGAGACCGCGACGAAGCTCCCAAACGGGCACCGAGAGAGGCTTTTGACCAGCAATGTCCCGTCTCCAATTTGCATTGACGAATAATGGCAATAACAAGTGCTCATGGAGAAGATCGGGCGGGCGTTGTGGCCATGGGGGGAGATTAGTACGCGCTTTCGGCAAGGAAGAAGGTCCCACGTATACAAGGGTTCAATTCAAAGTGCGACTTGTCCCTCCGGGACGATATGCCCAACGGTAATTCTCAAGTTACCTGTCGCACTTGAAGTGCACCCCATACACAATTTACACTTCCATGACAAACCACAACTGGAGAACAAGTTAGGATGCGTGAAAGTCTAAGCCCGTACGGGCAGTCCTTCGGAGGACTGACTATGGCCAACACTCCTTCAAAGATCGTTTGTTACGCGGTTCTGAGTGTATGTCTCACAGGAATGATTTACGCCAGTGATGTGCACCAGGCCGCCGGGAACGGGAACAGCTCTGTTCTAAACCAGATTCTCAATCGTGATGCCGCTCAAACAAACGCGAGGGATCAAGCTGGCAATACCCCACTGCACCTGGCCTGTGAGAAGGGTCACACCGATGCCGCAAATCTGTTGTTGTCCATGATATTCGCCGATTCCAGTCCGCAGGTGCAAGATTCCTTCTGAAACGGACGTGAGTGACGAATGCCGAGCCAAGATGTCGCGCCAGCACTAGCCGCCCTGAGACCCTGGAAACATTGATCCTCATCCGCCATCGCTATCCCAATGCGAAGCTTTGCCTCTGCACGAATGGACTAAACCTTCCCGATTCGTTGGAAGGTCTCAAAGCGATTCGAATCCAGCACCTCAGTGTGACTATCAACGGACTGGACCCGGCCATTGTGGCGCGGATCCAGTCGTGGGTCTGGAAGCACGGACAACGGTTCGCAGGCGAGGCCGGGGGGGGCGCGTCTGTTGCTTCAGAATCAACTGGAAGGGGTCAAGGCGGCTGCAGCAATAGGGATCGTCGTGAAGGTGAATACGGTGGTGATCCCTGAATTGAATGGCGCCCAGGTGAAAGAAATTGCTGCATGCGTTAGAAGTCTCGGAGCAAGAGTCTTCAATCCGGTGCCTTTGATCCCGAGGGGGATGTTCAAGCATATGGAAGCTCCATCACAATCCTTCATGGAGGAAATCCGGCAAAAGTGCCGTCCGGTAATTCCAGTTTTCGGCAAATGCAAGCAGTGCCGAGCCGACGCGGAGGGGATTCCAGGAAAGGAAGTCTGCATCTGAAAAACAACGAAGAGAGCAATACCCGCAGGGGATTCCTCAAGGCATCCGGACTACTGGCGACAGGCTCCATTTTCTCGAGTGCCCGTCAGGGGTTAGCCTCCCAATTCCAAAATGAGCGCCTTCATGTCTGGTCTTGTGGCGGACTCGCAGATGCTTTTATTCCGGCCAAGCAATTCTATGAGCAGTTGCACCCGTGCCATATTGACTATACCGGCGCGTATGCCGGAGCTTTAGGCAAGTCGCTGCTTGGCGGAGCAACGACAGAGGTATTCGCGCCGCGCTCGCTGGAACTCGCTCGAAGACTGAGAGAACAAGACAAGATGGTGCACTTCGTTCCTCTTTGTTTCACCAAGTATGTTCTTGTGACTCCGAAGGGGAATCCCGGGAAAATTCAAGGGGTTCAAGATCTGGCGAGGCCCGGCGTAAAGACCGTATTGTCGCCCAATGCCTCGCCGCCAGGCGGTGAGGCATCCACCCTGATTCTCAAGAAGGCGGGCGTTTTGGAGGCCGCCACAAAAAATGCCGTGGTTTCCGGAGACTGCGTACAGCGGGTGCTTCCTGAAGTGACGCCTGGGGGTAAGGGTGATGTGGCAGTCATGGAAATGCGCTTGACCCGGAAGGCCGGCTATGAAGGGAAGACCGAGATCATTGAAATCCCTGAAGAATTTATTCCACCTCAGCCGGTGCCTTTTGTCATTGGCCTGATGAAATGGGCTCACAACCGGGATTTAGCGGAGGAATTTATCAAGTTCATCACCTCAGAGAAAGGCCAGTCGTTCTTTGCCGCTGCCGGGTTCATTCCCGCCAAATCGGCCGAGGGTGAGCGGTTGATCCAGAAATATGGAGTTCACGATGCATAAGTTCCTGGCGAACTGGAAAAGAAGATCAGCCCAGATTGTCTCTCTGGTTTTTCTGGGAGAATTTTCCTTCTATAGGGCCTTTTTTTGCCGCAGTCTCACTGACCTTTGAGCATGCAACCTCCCTATGGATTTGGCGTTCGGCCCTGATCCTGGCCGGATTCAGTCTGGCGCTGGTTATTCCCATGTTCTGGTGCCGGTTCCTGTGTCCAACTGGGGCGATCCTCGACATATTCCACCGGTCCTCGCTGTTCAAGTATTCCATTACACCTGCCTGCAACGACTGCAACAAATGCCAAAGGAATTGTCTCAGCAATGTCCCACCGGCAGGCTGGAACTGCACAAATTGTGGAGACTGCAGGCCTACCTGCCCGAAAGATGCAATTCATCTTGGCTAAAGAGAGGATTGAAATACTCTTTAGATACAGATCCTGCCGTCATTGCCTGGTAATCAAGATTCCTCGTGTCCACCTTTGTATTTTGACTCATTACTCGGCATAATCATTAGGGCTTGTTAGTAAGATCCGTGAAGAGAAATATTCAGCCAATACGTTCGAGCGTGATCGAGAACATTCTTCAAATTCATAAGGAGCCAAATCCACATAGCGATGATAGTTGCAGTGAACACAGAAATATGTCCCGTCACATCGTTCACCTGCAACTGATCACCCTGGTTTGGATGCTGA
>JBGPHY010000261.1:0-7668 GCA_041484625.1 Terriglobia bacterium
CCGCGACGATTTGTTGCATCCCATACCATGTTCAAGAGTTCACCATCCTTTCATATTCCTACCTGGGCAGCGGGCTTGGTGCCGAGCGGGGTGTCTGTCTTGAGAATTTGAGTATTTTTCGAAAGCCTCCCGATTTAGGCTTCTTCCAGATCATCTCGACCTGCCACTTTCTTCTGCTGGCGAATCAAGAATTCCAAAGCGCCGAAAAACAGGGCCGCCAGAGCGGAATAGACGAGTTGGCGAGGATTGTGTAGAAACTCGATCAGAGTCTTGTACGAGCGAAGCGTAGAAAGTTGCCGGGCCGAGAGCGCATTTCCCCATTCGTCTAATTCCCGCTCCGGCCGGCCATCGCCATTGTCGTCGATGGTGACGATATAAGGCCGGCCCGCCCGTTCATCAATCCACATGTCCCATTTCTGGTTTCGGTCGCGATCGTAGTAAATCCGCCAGGAGCGGCCGTTCCTTGTGTAGCGGGCCACTACACCGGTTTCAGGCGAATCCCTCCTCCAATCCTCTTTCGGCGTCCCGTAGCCAAGATAGTAAGCGAGTCCGAAGAGCAGCAACAGGAATGTGGCCCGGGCAGGCAAGGTTAGGAAATCACCTGGCTTCATATCCCAAGATATCGAGTCTCAAGGGAACAATCACTTCTTCTTTGCCAGTTCCGGCATCTCTTGGATGACGATCTTCCACGCCGCTTGTTCATCGTCGGGCAACGGCCTGACCAAGGTGTTGCGGTACATCACGACACTGCCTTCATTATGCTGCTGCAATGCCAGGTGGCCGGTCTTATAAGTCCAAGCTGAGTCCACGAAATCTGTAACGATCTTGTCGTTGACTTTGATAACGATGCGGTTGCCAATGGCAATGATATGTTGTGTCCACCAGGTATCGTCCGGAATTAGCTGCTCCGTGATTTTGTGGAGATTGTAGAGGCTGCCTGTCTTTTGGGGGTCGGGGCTGGTGTTCTCCACTTGGGCTTCATATCCCTTGGGCCACCCTGTCCCCAACAAGGCCCGAAAATACATTCCGCTGTTCCCGGCATGGTTCAATCTTACTTGCGATTTGAATTCCAGGTTGGTATAGGTTCCCGGACTGAACAGGTGACTGACCGGACCTTCTCCAACCAACACCCCTTCAGGAGTCACATGCCATCGACCTGGATCCGGGGCGGTCCAACCGCTAAGCGTTTTTCCGTCGAAGAGCCGGATCCAACCACTCTGGTCGGGTTGAGCCGCGGTCGGCTTGCTAGGTTCAGTTTGAGCAAAAAGCAACGCTGGCGACAGAGCCAGGCAGATCAGCCATCTGAAATGGCGCAGGCGGTTTCTCATGGATCATTCCTCTCAGAGCTATAGGATAGTTCTTCAAAGTAGGATGGTAGCGCGAGTCTAGCTCATCTCAAGGGCCTTATCAACTTTGCTCTTGCTCTTCGTCGACAAGTGGTGGCGGACAGCGTAGACGAATTTCTCCCGCCAGGCCGTCAGCCGACGGTCTACCTTGTGGGCCACGCACAATTCCTTCAGACCTCCTCTTCCCCGGCCTCGTGTGAGACGAGATGTTTGAAGTCAATCCTCCCACAAGGCCTTGCTCAGCCCGGAACTTCGCTCAATGCGGCGGGCTACAGCCCACTTCAAGACCTCAGGGCTTCCCCAGAGTTCAAAATGTTGTCGCGCCCGAGTCATCCCCGTGTAGAGCAGTTCACGCGTCAGCACTTCGGAAGGATAGGCCGGCAGAATCAGCACTACCCGCTCAAACTCTGACCCCTGGCTTTTGTGAACGGTCATAGCAAAAACAGTCCCGTGGTCGGGCAGTCGCGTCAATGCGATTTTCCGGAAACCGCCGCCCTCCACAGGAAAAAAGGCGCAAAGGTTTTGAGTCTGATTTGCACCAATTCCGTCTTCAGGACAAATGATTCCGACGTCTCCGTTGAAAAGCCTCAGAGGATAATCGTTTCGGGTAATGAGGACCGGCTGACCCGAATACCACCGGCCGCGGCGTCGAATCAGCCCCAGATGAGTCAGCCTGTTTTCCAGGAGCTGGTTCACCCGCTCCGCTCCATACGGTCCTTCACGCAAGGCACAGAGGACCCGGAACCGCAAGAGCGCGCTGAAAGCCCGCTCCAGATTAGCCTCACGCAAGAAGCTGGCCCACTCGTCTAAGGCTCCCGATTCCAACAGCGATTCCAGGGAACCGGGGCTGGTCAGTTCCTTGTACGCCAGGTCGGTGGACTGGCCATCAGCCAACAGGCCGAGAAACTTCTCTGCTTCCCCTTGGTTGACCATTTGACTGGCGGCTTTGATTCCACTTTTGCTTCCAAACCGGTAACTCTTCTCCAGAATCACGATCGCGTCCCGCTCCAGCCGCGCATCTGGATCCGCCTGCAGTCCGCGTAGTTCCTCTCCCAGGAGGGCGCTGACTCGGGCGCAGAATCCAGGGGAGAACGAGTTCTCCCGGCGACCACTGCAGATGTCTCCGAAGACAGCCCCGGGCTCCACCGAAGCCAACTGGTCTCTGTCGCCTAAGAGAATGAGTCGGGTATCGGGCTGGAGTGATTCCAGCAGTTTGGCCATCAGAGGGACGTCAACCATGGAGCTTTCATCGATCACCACCACGTCGTAGGGAAGCGGGTTGCCACGATGATGGCGAAATCGCGAGGAGTTCGGAATCGCCCCCAGCAGACGGTGCAGCGTCGCCGCATCGTCCGGGATCCTTTCGCGGATTTCACGACGGCAATTCAGGCGTTCTTTGGCTTGGCGAAGAGCTTCTTTGAGGCGGGCTGCAGCTTTCCCAGTGGGTGCTGCCGCAGCTATCCGGCAACTCTTACTCCCTGCCTGTTCCAGCAAAAGGGCCAGGATCTTGACAACTGTTGAGGTTTTTCCGGTGCCCGGTCCCCCGGTGATAATCGTCAAATTTCGCAGAACAGCTACCAGCCCTGCCACCTTCTGCCAATCGGGTTGGGGATCGTGAGTGGATGGAAAGAGGCGGCGCAGCCCGTCGGCCAGCAGGCCAGGATCGGAATTATCGGCATCCTGCCTCAGCCTTTTGCGTAGAGAAACCGCAAGTTCCTGCTCGTACCTCCAGTAGCGATACAGATAGAGACGGTTCGACGGGTCCAGGACTAAGGGACGGAAATCTCCCGGTCTGCCGACCACTCCACAGACCCTTAACGATTGCAGCCAGTGCGCCAGTGAGGGTGCCAAGACGGCCTTGTCAACACCGGGAATCATGGAGGCTAGTGGGCTCCCCGCAATTCGAGGAAGATCCAAGCACACATGGCCGGACTGGGTAGCATTACTGACTAGGGCCGCTGCCAGCCAAACCTCGGGGTTGTCATTTCCCGACAACTGGCTCATCAGCCGGGCAAAATGACGGTCCAAGTCAGTCAAGCTGTCTGCAATGGCCTCTATTTTCATACTCCGTCAGAACCCGATCCAGGCTCTGGATTAACCCTTCGGCGGGCCGGTCGAAGAAAACTCCGCATTCAGGACCGCACAAGGGATCAATCCCTCTCAGAAAGACATAAAAGACACCGCCAAACATTGAATCGTACTCGTAGTTCTCGAGACGAAATCTCAGAAAGCGATGGAGCGCCACGGTGTACAAGCAGTATTGTATGAAGTAGTAATTCTCGATGATCACCTGCCGGAGAGCTCTGGAGTGGTAAGCTTCGACCTGGTCTCCCAGGTAGTTAGACTTCCAGTCTAGGATGTAAAAGCGACCAGCCTTTTGAACTACAAGGTCCAGGAATCCCCTCATCCAACCTCTGGAAGGGATGAAATCCAGCTGTTGGAGGCTCTGGAGAAAATCAGCGGGACAGTCCGCACCGGATGAGTCCGCCATAGCCTGCCTCAACCGTTGCGGAGTGAGCCGGTCGAGCGGAAGCATAAATTCCAGCTCATGCAGTCGCTCGCTGGCTGTCACTTGAGACAATTTCCAGGTTTGACTCAGAGAAAGAGACGCCAGGTCTTGAAGCATTCGTCCGACGGTCACTTCCCACTCGAGGTCAAAGCCATATTCCACAAGTTTTTGCCGAACCAGGGATCGGCTCTCTTCTGAGCTGGCACTGGGGAAATCCAGATGCTGAAGTACGTCGTGAAGGAAGTTTCCGGCACGCGCGCCTCGAGGAAATTCGAACAGGGTTCGCTGGCTGGCTGGGCCGGGGACTGCCTGCTGTCGATGCGGAGTGAGGCCTGTCCGGGCAAAGTCATAGTCCGGAAGTTCGAGGGCCGCGTGGCTTTGAGACACCAGAGAGGTAAAACTTGAAATCCTCCAATCCCGGACAATCCCCCCCTTGAAGCGGCGGCACTGGTAAGGCCCCGCCAGCCGCTCGGCAGACCAGCCGGGAGCCGGAGCCGATTCCGGCCAAGGCCGGAGTTCGATGGAGTCACCCGAAGTCTGGACCAGTTCTTTCAAACGGTGTTCCATTTCCTGATCCGACAGGTTTTTGAACTGGCTTTCCATGTCAGTACAAGTCCACTCGCTGCCTCCTCCGGCTGGGGGATGGAGCAGGTAGGCCAGCGCCGAGGTGGCCGCCCCGTTGAAGGGTCCCCAGACCAGGTAGCAGCGACACTGGGCCCGGGTGAGGGCCACATAGAGCAACCGAGCATTTTCCGATAGGCTCTCCCTCCAGGCTGCGATCTGGTGAATCTCAAAGTCTGGAGAACCCAGATCTTTGATTAAGTTTGTCTTATCATTGGGATCGTGAAAGGTAGCGATTTCCTTATCCGGCGTAGAGGTGTCCCACGAGTAAGGACAGAACACCACGGGGAATTCCAACCCTTTGCTTTTATGGATGGTGATGACTTTCACTGCCTGTTCATCGGTCTCCAGCCGAAGCTGATATTCTTCGGGAGCTACCTCCTGCCTCTCCAGCCTCCGATCCACCAGCCACTTCAACAGGCCCTCCATGCCCAACTGGTTGTCCAGGGCTGCCTGGTGGAGGAGTTCAAACAAGTGGAGGAGATTGGTCAGGCGCCGTTCACCATCAGGGAAGGCCAGGAGGCGGCGGCGCAAGCCGTGCTGCTTCATCAGGGTCCGGGCCATCAAGAGAAAGCCCTCTTCGGCCCACAGCTCTGAGTATTCCGCAAAGGCCCTCAGCCACTCATCCCAGGCAGCTTCGTCTTCTTCCAGACCTGCCAGCACATTGCCGTCAAGACCCAGAAGATCTGTGGCCAGCGCTGCTTTTACTCTGGACTCGTTTCCCCGCTCTAAGATCCCGCGTAGAACCCGCTCCAACTCCAGGGCCTCGTGACTGGCAAAAACGCTTTCGTTGGTGTAGAGGAGGGAGGGGATACGACGCTCTTGCAGGGCCTCCTGAATCTTCCGGGCCTGCCTGTTGGTGCGTACCAGAACCGCGATGTCCTTGCAGGAGAGGGGCTGTCTGCTGTATCGAGCGACGTTTTGGTTGCCGGCTTCCAGCAACACCGCGATCTCCCAGGCGACTACCGCGGGAATCAACTCGTCGGCCCGAGTGTCACTGATTCCCTTGGATCCGTGACCGGGGGGACGAGGGACCAGCCAGATCTTCAGCGGAGCGAAGTCGGGATTTCCGGCCCAGAGGAATACCTCGCCTTGCTCGGTCCGCCCCGCCTGGATTTCGGAAAACTGAATTCCGGGGAAGACAAACGGGTGGGCGGACCTTTGAAAGAGGCTGTTGACAGCCTTCACCAGCCTGGGACTCGAACGCCAGTTCTTTTCAAGGGTTGAGTGCTCCACAGTCTCCTCGGCGGCTTTCATGTAGGTAAAAACATCCGCTCCCCGGAAACTGTAAATGGCCTGCTTGGGATCACCAATTAGAAACAGCGGGAATGCCGGGTCTGAATAGACTCGGCGCAGGATGAAGTACTGAACCGGATCGGTGTCCTGAAACTCGTCCACCAAAACCGCCTGGTAGTTCTCCCGAATCGCGCCAGCCAAGCTGTCCCCTCGGTCCCCATTCAGAGCTTCATAAACATCGAGCAACAGGTCGTCAAAAGAGCGAACCGCATGTTGTTGCTTCCGTTTTCGCAGCTCCGCTCGAGCATAGTCAAACAGGCCCAACTTCAACTCCAAAAGATAGGTCCCATAAGCTTGAGTCAGTTGTTTTCGCGCCTGAAAAAGTTCTTCCACACTATCGAAGAAGACGTTTTCAGGCGGAGTCGACCCTTTATTGGCACCATCGGACAGGCTCCCGGGGCGGAATTTCCCAAGCGGCTCGGGGATTGGCATCGTTATCCGAGAGGAGAAATAGAGGTCCGCTTCCCGAAGCGCATTTTCAATAATCGACTTTGAGTACTTACCTCGATGTAACCCTCTATGATTCAGCAGTAGTTGCTTCAGGGCCTCGCGGCTCTTGCCCCACTCCTGGCGGGCACTTCCAAAGGCAAGCAGAAGCCGGTCTTCAAGGAGGTGGATCTGAGTAGGGTTGAACCCTTGCCGTGCCGGGAGGAGCCGCAAGTTGGGACTAGAAGGCGACGGCAGGAGAAGGCGGACCAGTGACTCGGGCGACAGTTTGAGGGTTTCCAGGTATTGATGAAACAGGAAAGGAGCTTCGTAGCAATGAAGTCGCCAGTAGTCATCGGCGATTTCCTGGAGGAGCTGATGCTGGCTGGTCATGACCTCCGACTCAAACCAGGAGGCACTCTCAAACGCCCGCTCTTGGAGCACCCGCTGGCAGAAACCGTGGATAGTGAAGATGGCCGCTTCATCCAGGGAGTGAAGCGCCCGGCTGAGCATGGCCCGAGCTTCTTCGCGGTCCTGGATACGGCTGATGATCTCGGAGAGGGGAGGATCCAGAAAACCTTCCTGCTCGAAGGCGCGGGCGGCCTGACCCAGGATCTCTCGAATCCGCCGTTTCAACTCATCGGTGGCTGCATTCGTGAAGGTGAGGACCAGAATATTTCTGACCGGCAAGCGCCTTTCCAGGACCAGGCGGAGATAGAGGACCGTCAGTGTTCTGGTTTTCCCTGTCCCTGCACTGGCCTCCACCAGTTGGTGACCCTCGAGGAAGTTGTTGAGAAAACTGAATGGATTCACGATTTCTCCTCTTGCTGATGCTCCAGAAGGGAAAGGAAAACATCCAGAGCCAATTTCCTGAACTCGTCGCCAAGAGGGTTGATCTTGCCAAAACCCAACTGGTTGAATGGGTCGTCTTCTTCCGCGCGGATCTCGTTGTAGCTCCGTTTCCATCCCCGGACTGCCTCAGCCAGAGCCTGTTCCGAGGGTTTCCCTGTGTGGATGGCTGCGGCATAAACATAAGCAGCCTCGGGGAAGAATCGAAGTGGAACCGTTAGCCCCCGCCAGTAGAGTTCCAGGAGGCATTGCAGGACGGCACGACTTTCCGGGACGGGGGTGTAACTCCACTGGCCGTCCCTGCCCGCCAGTACACTGCCGAGGGGATCCCCTTCTCTCGCGTAGGTATTCAACAGGAGATGGTCGATCCAGGTGTTCAATCGGTCTTTGGATTTGACTGCGGCACAGCGATAGCGCAAGAGATGACCGCTCCGAATCCCGTCAATCCGTCCAGAAAGATGGAATCGCTCAAAGTCCTCCTCCAGGTCCAGAGGAGGACGCAATTCGGGGGCAGTTAATGGGTCTAAACGACGTCCCATCCGTTCCGCTTCGACAGCGGCCAATTCGAAATGCATTCTTCCGGCCTTCCCTTTCGGCAGGATACCCTTGGCGCGATAGGCC
>JBGPHY010000262.1:0-7657 GCA_041484625.1 Terriglobia bacterium
AGCGTGAGAATCTTGCCTAAAGGACCGGACTGCCACAGGAATGTTGTTGCCGTCCAGTGCAGCTTTCACGTTCCCCGCCCCGAGCGGGATTTCAGAATGAAGTCGAGTTGCACAGGCACCCCCCTATTTTCGACTGTCAAACGCAGACCGGTCTCACTTTGTTGCAGACGCAGATTGAGGTTGGATCTGCCGATCCTAAGGTTCTCAATCGTGATTTCAGGCCACATGACTGGAAGATGGGGAGTCCACGTTAATCCAGCAGCCGGCGCATCGGGCTCGACACCCAGCATTCCACGCACCAATGATGTGACAACCATCCCGGAAGACCAGATCTGTTCGGGCACACTAACGTCCAGTTCCCTGTAGAATTCCCCCGACAGCGCTTCTGTGACATGTCCAAGTGAATTCAGAAAGGTTTGATCGATGAGGCTTTTCCAATGCAGATAGGCCTGCATCGGGCGATGGTAACGGTAGAGCGCAAGGGATTGGATGCCGGTCCCGAGCGGCCAAACGCTGCCGTGGCCGTAGGAATCACCGACGTAAAGAGAGTCAGTCGAAGGGATGCTGCGCAGACCCCAATCGGCAACCCAGTCGGCTGAACCCATGCGATCCAAAACCCGTTCGGCATTTCCACCGCTCAGGACTCCCAGCCAGATCCCCCAATTGGGCTGCCCCAGTTCCTGGGTCAGCAATTCTCCACGGGCATTGTAGCCGTAGTTATAAGATTGCCGCTGGAAGTTCCAGAGCTTCCCATCGATGGAAGCCAGTGCCCGATTGGCACGAAACATGGCATCGTTAGAGAGCTTCGGATCACCCAACAGCCGGGCCAATCTGGAAAAGGCGCGAGCACCAGCCACCCAAATGGACTCCAGATAAATGTCTTTGCTGACCTGTTCACCAATGGTCTCATCCCCGCCCCAACCGCCCGGAGGAATAGTCACCAATCCATCCGCTGGGTCAATTCGGGAGACCAGATAAGCATATGCCGCTCGCAGGGAATCCCAGCTCAATCGTATAAAGTCCAAATCGCTGCTCGCGAGGTAGAGGTTTTCCATTGCCACCAGATAGAGCGCGCTGACATCGGTGTGGCGGTAACCATACGGATAATCTTTGAACCAGTCGATCAGATCTGCACTCTGGGACAATTCGTGGAATACTTCTCCCGTCTCGCGCTTCTGATATTTCTGGATAAACCGGATTGCCTCACACGCCCGGTCATGACTGTTGGCGGCCTCAAGAGCCCAAGCATTAATCAAAGCATCGCCGCCGAAAAACCAGGCATACTGGGGCCGGCGTGTGTCCCGGGAAGGTCCGTATCCGGCCACTAATCCGCATCCCAACCAGGGATTGCAGACCCAAGCCTGATCCAGCGCAATCTGTGCCCAGGCAAAGGCCTGGTTCACCACAACATCAGGTGTCTTGACTTTAAGCCCGCCTGCTAGCAGTTTGCGGTAATGTTCCGCCGAGTCGGCATAGAGCTCAGGTCCCTTCTCTAGCAGCGCTTCATATGTTTTTCCACCGTCGTAATGGTTTGGGATGGTACAGGTGACCACAAAGGGGGCAAGCTGTATTTGCCCGGCACGCGGGGATACTTCCAACTCCAATGAAAGGCACCGGTCAGCATTCCAGGGTTCAGTGTAAGAGGCAGGGGCCGAGTGACTCACGGTTGCGGGTGACCCGGCAAGAGCTGAATACTTATTAGAGGATTCTTGCAGGACAAAGGCTTGATGCCTGGCATCCCATTCCGCACTCTGACCGCCAATCCCACCGGGCCACATCAGATCCAGGTCCGGTCGAAAGGTTAAGACCACTCGCAAAGGAACTCGACTCTCCACATCATAAAGGATCAAAAGTCCAGGCTGGTCGAGCGGCACAAAAAGAGTCTCCCGGACAGTGTAATTCTGCGCTGAGTAGATCCGGGTCACCGACTCGGGATTGACAATGATCTCCCGGATCACAGCAGATCCTGAGACGTTTTGACTCTCGCCTTCAAGGCGGAAGGAAACACGCAGGTCATGAAAGATGCGGAATGGATAGATCCAGCCCTCCAGGCCTTCGGCAGCGTATCCAGTCAGCATGCCGCGTTGGCCGTGGGCTGCAATGAATCGTCTTGACGTGGCCTCGGCCCGCAAAGTCAATTCGGTTTCGGAAAGTGGAAAGGCGGTCATCCCGGACGGCGCAGAGACAGCCATGTCAGGCAAAGCGGCGGCAAAAACGGCGAAGATGACAAAAGCGCGCGCCAATCGGGCTGGGGGTTGACATCGTATGACTTCGGGCACCGTTTTCTCCTTCTGAGAACAACATCAGATCAAGGACGGGTCTCTTTGGATGAGGCATCGAATAGGAATTCCTGCTTCCCCTTTAATACCTGTAAAGTCTTTTCCCCAGACTGGCTCACAAGTCGCAGACCAAACTCTCCGTCAGAATCCACATTGACTCGGAAGCGGCTCGTGGTGCCTGACTCGGCCTCTGCCCTCAGTGAAGCCACATGGCCATTGAAGCGGAAATGCTCACAGCCTCGCTTTCCGCCCGTGGTCAAAACCCACACCAGTTCATTGTGCCGGGCATCAGGCCTCAGCCCAATAGCATATTCCAGCAGGTACATTATTGGCCCGAGACCGCTCCATCCCACAAAGTCTCCCTTGGCCGGTTTGCCTGGTTCGACGGCATCAGGTGAGTAATTCTCCCAGAGCGTACCAGTCTGCCGGTAGACTTGCGCCACAAGCTCCAAATGGCGCAAAGCAATAGTACGAGCCAACTCACGGAAGCCATAATTCTCCAATCCGCGGATGACCATCGTCGTGGTAGGAGACCAGACGGCGCCTCTCCAGTACCCTCCAGTAGTCTCGAAGCCCGGCTGGTCCGCCGCCAGGGTGGGAACCGGGTTTTTTCGCCCAAAGCCAGATGATCGCTGTAGTTCCTCGGCCAGCGAACGGGCCTGGGCCGGGGAAGCAACCCGGGCCAGGAGCGTCCAAAAGGCAGCGACGGTCTTGATCGGCGCGCGATTCCCCTCTACGGCCAAGTCAAAGTAGAACCGGCTCTTTGGGTCCCACATGGCCTTATTAATGAGCTGGCTCAACTCATCTGCATCATGCACGAACCGTTGAGCATCCCCGTCCTTCCCTAGTACTCCTGCAATCTGAGACAACTGCCGGGCAAACAAGACCATTTCTGAGGAGATGTCGATGCCGGTCCCGCCGCCGCGCAGATAGTAGTTTCTGGGAGAATTATCCATGCTAGCCCAGTCAGTCAAGTAGAGGCCATTGCCCTGGCGAAGATACTTCTGCAATGCATCGTAATATCGTACCAAGGGCTCCCACACTAGCTTGAACCGTTCCATGTCGCCGGTTACCCGGTAGCTCTCCAGCTCAGCCCAGGCCAGGATGGGATGGTTCAAAGCGTCTAACGTCAGTCGAGGGGGAGGAGTCGGAACAGCCCGCTTCAAATAGGTGACAGGCTCATTACGCTCTCTGTCGGCCGGTTCGCTGTGAATTGGCCACCCCCAGCGGCTGGAAAGCGGCTTGCCTTCACGATTTACCCATGGCGGGAAATCAAGGCCAGTCTCCCGCACGATCTCCCGGCAGATTTCCCCGTCAGCATGTTGCTTGGCATAGAAATTGTCCAGGGTAGAAATGCCGGGAGTCAAGGGGTGGGCGTAATTGCAGAACATCGTCATGAAGCAACTGTCCCACAAGAAGATGTTCTCGTTAAAAGCAGCGTCGATGAACTGTGAAACGAATCCGCTTTGTGGAGCCGGTTCATGGAAATTCTTGAAGGCCAGCTGCCAGGCCTTCCAATAGGTCTCGACCCAAAGCGGCTGATCGTCGTAAATGGGAGACGGCAGTTTTGCTCGAAGGCTTTCGAAGTCAGGCAATGGATGGGGGACGTATTGCTTCTTGGAGAAGTAGTGCCCGAGTTTTTCTTCAGGCCCCGAAGTTGTTTCTCCTTTTAGGCAGGCTAGAGTCAAGAGAAGACAGAGACCTGCTCCAATACTTCTTCGATCATGAAGACTCAGCTTGCTTGCATTCATGACGACCTCATGGTGAGATGAGAGTCCCGAAGCGGTCATTCTCATCGGCGATGGTGGAGTGATTGCGCGTGAGACAACTCGAACGCCAATGGCGCGGAACACCACGTCCTGACCGGGCCTGCGGCGGTAGGGACAAGCTGCTGAGCATTCGTTTTTGTTAATCCCGACCGACGCGGCGGAAGGGGAGCCTCGCGTCCCTTTCAACAAAAGCCGCGGACCTCTAACGAGGAGGTCCGCGCTACCGGTTTCCGAGGGAATTCGCCGTGTATCAATCCACGGTGCTCAACTTGACAAGTCCAAGGGGCACTACCACTGCAGCCGCAGAGCAATCTGCATGTTGCGCATCGGCTCAGCGACATCGAAGATCTTGCCTGCAGCAGCTCCGGCATCAAATGAGCTGTTAGGGAGTGCCAGGTTGGTCCGATTAAACGCATTGAAAACTTCCCAGCGAAACTGCAATTTGAAGGCCTCGGTGAGCTGGAAATTCTTGAACAAAGACCAGTTTGCCACGGCGAGACCCGGCCCGCGAAGAGAGTTGCGGGATGCGTTCCCAAATGTGTATAGAGCAGGGACTGCAAAAGCCTGAGGATTGAACCATCCGTCCCGGCTGGGATTGGAGACGTTTGGATCGCCGATCCGGTCGGAGCGCATTCCCATGTCTGAATTCAGAGAAGAGGTGTTGTTTATGCCAGGCGAAAAGGGATACCCGCTCAAGAAACTGGTGATGCCGGCCCACTGCCAGCCTTCCACCAAGTGCCGCATGACACCGTGAGCATTGGTCAGCCAGCGCTGATTCGGGCCAAACGGCAGGAGATAGGTATGGCCGATATTAAAGACGCTGGCGCGGTCGAAGTCAGCCGGCCCATAATCCTGGCGTTGGTCGAACTGATTGGTGGGGGTACCGAATTCGCCAAAATCCATGGCCCTCGACCACGTATAGTTGACAAGTAATGAGAGGTTGTTGGAGAACCGTTTGGTCAACTTCATCTGCAGAGCGTTGTAGTTATTGCTGGAACAATCGCACTTGTCAAAAATCCCCTGGCTGATGCCGAATTTTACCCAGAGCGGACGGCGTGGATTGAAATCTCCTGGGCCCGGAACCGCACTATTCAACCCCCAGCCGGAATTCAAGTGCCGCCCGACGTTTCCGACATAGGCAGCCTCCACCGTGATGTCTTGGGCGAGCTGTCGTTCCACCGACAGGTTCCAGGCATCGACGTAGGGGAACTTCAGGTCCTTGGGCGTATAATCGGTGCCAATCCCGTCAGGCAGAGCCAGCAAGCCGTTGGAGGGAATTTCCGGGAATACTGGAAGAGGCGGCCCGGCAGCCAGAGAAAACACCGAAGCATAGGGCGAGGCGGCATTGAGTGCCTGTTGAATCAGGCTCGGGTAGCCGAAAGAAGTGTTATTGAACGTCCAACCAAAGATGCCCTGGAAGTAGCTTCTTCCCCATCCGGTGCGGATCACCGTCTTAGGAGTGGGATTATAGGCAATGGCAAGGCGTGGAGAGAAATTGTGCCATTGGGTTTCAACTCCTCCAGAAAGGGAGTTTCCGCCAATCCCGGCAATGCGAACCAGATTATCAGAGGCATCATAGCGTGATCCGCGACCGGGTTTATTGACGCTATTCGGGAACCAGGTGTCCCAGCGCAAACCCACACTGAGCGTGAGCTTGGGAGTCATGCGCCAGCTGTCCTGACCAAAGTAAAACATGCGCGACTGCAGATCCATCCGGTCGGTTGTCTCATCGAGGAATCGCCGGAAACTGTTGGGCAGACCCAGCAGGAAACTGGCTGGCGACAATCCCGAACCAGTTGTGTTTGGGTCACCCGTGACCGATTCCTTAAAGGTGATTTGGCCAGCACGGTGAACGTCGCTGGGAATCCTGACATTTTGTGCCTGACGGATGTCAGCCCCCCATTTAAGAGTATGGTTGCCATGAATCTTGGTCCAGTTGTTGACCCACTGGAAGACATTCTCTGTCTGGATCAGCGGACAGTTGCACTGGCCGTTGTCCAGTCCAAATCCTTCCCGGAACCCACCATTGCCCAGTATCCGCAATTCAGGAAGCCCGGAAGTGTCCGTCCGGCCCGGTAGATTGAGGCCGGGAAGACCCGCCTGTTCCGCTGCGAAAACTCCATAGTCCAAGGGCAGCACCCGAACCCGGTACCGGCTGACGCCGAATCGGAAATCAGTGAGCATCGTTGATCCAAGATTGAAGTTGAACCCAATCACGCCGTTCTGATTCAAAACGTCCGACTTGCCCGAAAAGCCAAGTCCGGAGAGAGCTTGTCCACCTGCGTCCCCGAAGGCGGCGGGCGAGATCTTTAGAAAACTAGCGTAACTGTACCGGGCAAAGTAGCGGAACCTGTCGGTCAAGTAGTGGTCGACTCGAATGTCAAACTGGTCGCTGTCGAAGACTTCTGAACCGCCAATAGCATAGTTGGGCAAGAACGCTGACGATGGATTCAAATTGGGCAGTGGTAATTTGGCAAGCAAGTTCGCGGCTTGCGAAGTGATTCGGTCTTGCGGAATAATGTTGAGCCCCTGCGGGTTGGCGGGAGTGGCGCGGCTGGGATCGGCAAACTGCGTCCGTCCGGTTCCATCCTCATTGCCAGTAGCCGGATCGAAGATCGGGATATCAAAGGCGCTGAAGTCCCCGGCGCGTTCCGCTGCTGTCGGAACCCTTGTCAGCAACGAAGCCCCAGTGCGCCGTCGAGTTCCTTGATAATCTCCAAAGGCAAATAGCTTGTTCTTAAAGATGGGGCCCCCGATATCCCCGCCAAATTGATTCCAACGCAAGGGGGGAATTCCCCGGTTTGAAGGCGCCGGAGTCCCTGGATCGTGCAACCCTTCGCTAAACGGATTGCGTGCCTTAAACACGTTGTTCTGTAGGAACTCGAAAGCGTCTCCGTGAATCTCGTTGGTACCTGACTTGGTCTGCACCTGGATCACGGAACCGCCGGCCTGCGCGAATTCCGCGTCGTAGTTTCCTGAAGTCATTTTGAATTCATGAACCGAGTCCAGATTGGGATTTACCATGATAATTCCCAGAACGGGGTCGTTGTTGTCCGTCCCATCAATCATGAAATTGTTCATCCCAAAGAGTTGACCGTTGGTGTTGATTTGAATTCCCCCTTGCGGATTCTCACTAGAAGCATGCTGCCACCCCATTTTGGTTGTGCCGGGAAGCAAGAGTTCCAGTTGGGTAAAGTTACGGTTCAATACGGGCAATTCTGTCACTTGCTGGCTGGTGAGTGTGCTGCTGACATCGGCGCGGTCGGTCTTCAGCAATGGCGGCGCTTCGGTTACGACGATTTCTTGCGTCACTTCGCCCAACTGCAAGGAAGCATCCACGCGAGTAGAACTGTCAACGCTGACTCCAACTTTTTCCCGAACGTAGGTCTTGAATCCTTGAGATTCAATTGAAACCTTGTAGGTCCCACCCTGGAGGTGCGTTTGACTGTAGTTTCCGGACTCATTGGTAGTCGTGGTGAAGACCACTCCCTGGTCCAGGCTGGTAATTGTTACTTTAGCGCCCACCACTACGGCGCCGGCGGGGTCCGTCACTGTCCCGTAAATGTTTCCAAACACGGCTTGAGCTGCAAGGTAGATCGGGATGCAAAG
>JBGPHY010000263.1:0-7643 GCA_041484625.1 Terriglobia bacterium
CTACAACATACTGTGCCGGCATTCCCTGGCAGCGTTTCTCAACCCCTTCCCAAAACCCTACGAGCTGGGCGGCGGCGAGATCGTCCCGGGAATGAGCGAGGAGATAACCGCGGTTGTTCCGCAAATGGAAGCAAAGCAGAACTTCCGCGTCGAACCGTGAGTTGGGGCAGGAAGCCATTTCCAGCAAGTGAGTTGCACGGGTCAGGGCTTCATGTATCCTCATAATGACTGGAAATCGGGAGAAGAGATTCGAGGACTACTCGGTGGTTCCGACCTGCTGGCTAGTCTGTCCGACCAGTTCATCCCTTAGCTTTTCGGCCTGGAAATGAGTGACCAAGGCCTCAATAACCCCGCCAATGTTACCATCCAGGATGGAGTCCAACTGGTGGAGGGTGAGCCCGATCCGATGGTCGGTCATGCGGTTCTGCGGGAAGTTGTAAGTCCGGATTTTTTCGCTTCGGTCTCCCGTCCCGACCTGGGCTCGGCGGTCCTGAGCAATGGTCTTTTGCTGCTCCGCCAGTTTCATGTCATAAAGCCGCGACCGAAGGACCCGCAGGGCCTTGGCCCGGTTCTTGATCTGGGATTTCTCATCCTGGCAGGAGACCACCAGGCCGGTGGGCAAATGTGTGATCCGCACGGCGGAGTACGTCGTATTAACCGACTGCCCCCCGGGCCCCGAGGAACAAAAGGTGTCAATCCTCAGGTCCTTCTCTTTGATCTCAACTTCCACATCGTCCGCCTCGGGCAGGACGGCCACTGTGATGGCTGAAGTGTGGACTCTCCCGTTGGCTTCGGTGGCAGGAACTCTCTGAACACGGTGTACCCCGCTCTCATACTTGAGACGGCTATAGACGTTTTTTCCTTCCACAATAGCGATGATTTCTTTCAGTCCGCCAACTCCCGACAGGCTGGAAGAGATGACTTCAATCTTCCAACCCTGCGATTCCGCAAAGCGGGTGTACATCCGGAAGATCTCTTGTGCAAACAGGGTGGCTTCGTCTCTACCGGTACCGGCCCGAATCTTCATCAGGACATTTTTTGCGTCATTGGGGTCTTTCGGCAGAAGCAGAACCTTAAGCTCCTCGTCACAGCGCTGGAGGCGGGACTCCAACTGATCCAGCTCATCCAGGGCCAGGGTTCGCAGCTCTTCTTCCAGGGTGGCATCTTGGATCATCTGCCGCGTGTCGGAGATGGCCAGTTTTGTATTCTTGTACTGTCGGTACTTTTCGATAACCTCGGTGAGATCACTATGCGCTTTGGCGTGCTTCTGGTATTTGGCAGGATCAGCGATCACTTCCGGATCGCTGATTTGGCGAGTGAGTTCTTCGTACTTGGCTTCCAGTTGCTCCAATCTGTCAAACATTCAAATTACGGCGAGCCGCCCCCCTGCATTGTCCAGGATCAGCGCCTCATCCAACGCCCGAATGGCAATTTCCAACTGGTCATCACTGGGTTCCTGAGTGGTGATGAGCTGCAGCCACAGACCAGGCCTGGTCAACCAACTCAATAGCCAGGTTCTTTTCCGGGCCGCGTAGCGGATGATCTCGTAGGCCAGGCCGGCGATCAGGGGGATCAGGACGATACGGGAGAGGAGTTTTGAGGAAAAAGCCTGGAATGGAATGAAGGCATACACGAAGATGCTGAGGAGCATGACCACCATGAGGAAACTGGTTCCGCAGCGCGGATGGAGTGTGGGGTACTTTTGGGCATTAGCGATGGAGAGGGGTTCCCGGGCCTCATGATTGAAAACCACCTTATGCTCCGCTCCGTGATACTGAAAGATCCGTCGGATGTCCTTAATGAAAGAAATAGCCAGAATGTAGAGAAGAAAGACCGCCAGACGGGTTGTTCCATCCACAAAACTGAACAACACGGGCTTGTTCAGCAGCGGGAAATGCGCTCCCAGGCTGCTGGCCACAAGCAATGGGAACAATTTGAAAAGCAACACAAAACCGACCACTGCCAGGACGAGGTTGACGGCCATCGCCCAGTTGCTCAGTTCCCCCCCGGAGCTCCGCTGCCGGTTCTCCGGCACGGGGGGTTCTTCCGAACCGGAGATTAGCACCTGGTCGGTAGAAAACTTGAGGGCCTTCATACCCAGGGTAAAAGCCTGCCCCAGGGTGACAATGCCGCGGAGAATCGGATAACCCCAGATCTTGTTCCTCTCCGACGGCGGGTCAAGAGTGTCTTTCTTTACTACGATCGAGCCGTCGGACCTCCGCACTGCCACCGAGTAAGACTTGGGAGCACGCATCATTACACCCTCAAAAACAGCTTGCCCTCCCACCAGAACTTCTTCCCCGGCCTTTACCAGGAAGAGAGTGAAATTGGCGAAAAAAAGCCTTAGGTTGCTGACCCCCCCTCCTCGCATGCGCTGGTTAGATTCCATAGCCCTTTAGGTTTTCCTCGAATGAATCCATTCCGAGTAGTGGCGCAACCGATTCAGCCCTCATGACTGGACAGCCGGCACCTTGTCTTTACCCTTATCCTTACCGGAGTACTTCCTGTGGAAACGTTCAATCCTCCCCGCTGTGTCCACCAGCCTTTGCTTTCCGGTGAAAAAGGGATGACATTTGGAGCAGATTTCCAGCCGGATATCCCCTTTGGTCGACCGGGTCTTGAAAGTTTCCCCACAAGCACAGGACACCGTGACTTCCACATACTTTGGATGAATGTTAGCTTTCATTGCTAGTTTTCCTCAAGTCGTTCGGGCTGCACAGCAAACATATAAGTATATCCCGCCTTTTCGTCACTGCGCAACCCTTAATTGCCATTTAACCGGACGCTCCGCCTTGTCCGGGTGGGACTCTAGGACCAATAGTAGTTGACAGCATTTTTTTTGATTGGTTATAGTAGTGTCGCTCTTAATTCCGCAAGCAACACAGTTTGAGCAGCTTTGGAATCGCACCGGCAGCGGTTTCTTCACAGTCTGCCTTGCTCCTGATCTTGCAGGGGCGCTGCGATTCGACTTGGATGTCTTCGTGCTTGAGGCTGCTGCCCAGGCCGGAAGCATAGGGAGTAGGTATCTGTCCGCATTGGGAAGGGGGCCCATGAAGTTTATGCAGGATGACAATATTTCTCCACCCGATAAATGGAATGCCACACGCAAGACCCAGGCCATTCAGTCCACCTCAGAGAATCCTCTCAGAGAGCAGAGCTCAGCCGATTTTGAGCAGTTGCTGGCCGAATTCGACCCGGCGGGAATGCTGGCCGAGGGCCAACTCTTGAAAGGCAAGGTGTTGAGCATCACTCCCACTGAAGTGCTGGTAGACGTAGGTTACAAGTCGGAAGGCGTCATTCCCATCGAGGAGTTCCGAGAAGTCAACGGCACACTCAACGTCAAAGCGGGAGACGAAATCGAAGTTCTCCTCGAATCGGCCGAAGACCATCACGGCCACATCGTGCTTTCTCGCGAAAAGGCCGAGCGATCCAAGGTGTGGGACGACATTGAAAGAGCCTTCCGCGAGCAGACCGTGCTCCAAGGCATCGTACTGTGCCGGACCAAGGGAGGACTTTCTGTCGATATCGGGACTCGGGCCTTTCTGCCAGGTTCTCAGATCGACCTGAGGCCGATTCGAAACCTCGATGCTTTCGTTGGCAGACCCATTGATTGCCGTGTCATAAAGATCAACAAGCTCCGCAACAACATCGTGGTCTCGCGCAAGTGTGTTGTAGAGGAGAGGCAAGCACAACTGCGGGAGCAAACACTCCGTCGCACCATAGAAGGATCAGTCCTTCGGGGGATGGTCAAAAACATTACCAACTATGGAGTCTTTGTGGATCTGGGAAGGCTCGATGGACTCCTCCACGTCTCCGATATTTTTTGGGGTCGGCCCAGTCATCCTTCTCGGATCTTCCGCCTAGGGATGGGGATCGAAATTCTTGTCCTGAAATTCGACCGGGAGAAAGAGAGGGTGTCCCTCGGTTACAAGCAACTGCAGACGGATCCATGGCTTTCTGTGTCGAACAAATATCCTCCGGGCTGCAGAGTCCATGGTAGAGTGGTCAGTCTCACCGACTATGGAGCCTTTGTGGAGATTGAGGAGGGGGTAGAAGGGCTGGTTCACATTTCCGAGATGTCTTGGAGTAAACGGTTGAAGTCCCCTTCGGAACTACTATCCGTGGGAGATTCGGTAGAGGTCGTGGTGCTGGATGTCAACCCGGAGGAACGGCGGATGGCGCTGGGCATGAAACAGACCGTCCCAGATCCCTGGGTCATCTTTGCGGAAAGGCATTCCATAGGCCAAGTGGTTGGGGGGAGAGTCTCTCACCTGACCGAATTTGGCGCCTTTGTGGAGGTCGCTCCAGAAGTGGATGGGCTGGTCCACATCTCCGATTTGGCCTCATTTCGCAAGGTACAACATCCTTCCGAGCTTTTCAGGAAAGGAGACCCAGTGAATGCGGTCATCGTGGCCCTCGACCTGGAAAATCGCCGGCTCTCTTTGAGTATCCATGCCTTGGCGGCTGCGGCCAAAGCCGGCGCGACCCTGTCGCCACTGGGCGAGAGAAATGCATCGGCGGGCTTCGGTGGAGATCGGTCCTCCTAGGGAGTGAAGAGGCCGATCTGATTCCGGTGGAGTGAGGCATCAGCCTGTTGGGAGCTTCTCCAGAAAAAAAATTTGCAAAAATCGATCGATGGAATGTACATTCACGTCAATTCTTTACTATGGTTGAGGGTGCCGGATTCTTAGAAACCTGAAAAACGAGGAGTTGTCATGACAAAAGCTGATCTGGTGGACGAAGTATGCCGGGTGACCGAGTTGAGCCGGAAAGACTCCGAAGTTATCGTAGAGACCATTTTTGAGAGCATCATCAAAGCACTCAAGTCAGGAGACAAGCTGGAAGTGAGGGGCTTTGGCAGTTTTCGAATCCGCGAGCGAAAACCCCGGCAGGGCCGCAATCCCAAGACCGGAGAAAAAGTCAATGTCCCGGAGAAGAAGGTTCCCTATTTTAAACCCAGCAAGGAATTGAAAGACCTCATCAATATTGTTCCCTCCGCTCCTGCAGCTCCATGACATGGACTATTTATGGACTCCTTGGAGATATCGATATATTGCGACCATCGGTAGAGGTGAACCAGGTTGCATTTTTTGCATTGGGGATGCTTCCGATAGGGATACGGAGCGGTTAATCCTTTTCCGGGGAAAACTCAATTTTGTCATCCTTAATCTGTTCCCTTATACGTGTGGCCATGTGATGGTGAGTCCTTATCAGCACATCTCGAACTTCTCGGAATGTTCTCCGGAACAAACAACAGAGATGATGTGCCTCGCGCAGCGTGTCAAGCAAGCTATAGACCAGGTTTATCGCCCCGACGGGTTCAACATCGGTATGAATCTGGGACGTTGTGCCGGAGCTGGCGTGGAGCACCACTTGCACCTACATATTGTTCCTCGCTGGGTGGGCGATTCAAATTTCATGACGGTCATCGGGGAGAGTCGAGTCCTCCCCGATGACCTCGATACCACCTATCAAAAGCTGAAGGGGAGCTTTCAAAGCTAACTTCACGACCCCGCTTTATTTCCTCTTTCTCTGCATTTGTCCTGCCGGTTTCTAATGTTTTTCCTGTCTCCTTCCGAACTAACTTACTAGTCGTGATTCTGGAGGGCGATTGGCACCATTGTCAGTGGGCTCTGCGCAGAGGAGTGTCTGTCGGGACAGTCGCCACTGAGGGTGGTTCAATACCCTGATATGCTGAAGGATTTGGGTTAGGAGGAAAGCCAAACCAGGCCGCTGGCAAGCTCTCCCAAGGATGAATTCTGTGAAACTTGTAATCTGAGAGGTTTACTAGTACACTTTTGTAACTGAAACATGCCATGTTCATGACGATTCCACAGGAAAACATTGGACTGAAGATCCTTAACAGCCTCCGATGCGGGATTTTGTCTGTCAGTTTGGATCAGAAAATCACTGCGATCAATGAGATTGCAATGCGGATCCTGGACTTGGAAGGGGTTGACTATATCGGGAGAAGCATTGAGGAGGTATTTCACAACCAGGAACAGCTTCTGCAGGTACTCAGGGAAGCCTGCCAAATGAAGAACCTTCCCAGCCGGGCTGAGATGGAACTCCTTGTCAAAGACGGTGCTGAACAGACGGTCGGCTACACCATTTCATTCATCCGTCAGGAGTCGGGCGACGTCGAAGGAATCTCACTGTTTTTCAAGGACCTGACCCTGGTCGAACAAATGAATGAACAGGAGAAACTCAAAGACCGGCTAGCTGCTCTGGGTCAGATGGCGGCTGGTTTGGCCCACGAGATTCGTAATCCGCTGGCAGCTATCGAACTGACTGCCAGTTTGATGAAGCGCAAACTGAATGATCAACCTGGTCACACCGGGCAACTGGAAAAAATCCATTCGGAGGTCCGCAAGCTCAACAAGATTGTCTCGGATTGTCTGGAATTCGTACGGCCGGTAAAAGTGAGCACTGAAAAAGTAGCCTTGCCCGGCTTGCTGGATGAATCGCTGAGCAACGCGCTCTCCGCAGTCCCCAAAGAAGACGTGGTGGTCAGGAAGGAGTACCATCCCATTCCTCCTGTGTCTCTCGATCAGGGTCAGATGAAGCAGGTGTTTGTCAACATCTTGGTGAACGCGCTTCAAGCGGTTTCTCCGAGTGGTTTGATCGGGATTTCCTGCGGGCCTTCGACGCCTTTCATCAAGAACGGCCATTACCCCAGGGGCAAGACTGCGGAAACCAATCTCAGCCTGCAGGTCAATCTGGCCCCCTATGCCTGGGTGAGGATCTCGGACAACGGATGCGGAATCCCGGAAGAGGTTCTCGGGAAAATTTTCTACCCCTTCTTCACCACTAAAGAACGCGGTTCAGGGATCGGCCTGGCCATTGCCCAGAAGATTATCGATAGCCACCGAGGAAGCATTGACGTTGAAAGCGAAGTAGGGAGAGGGACGACCTTTACCATAAAACTGCCCCTCTTGAACTAATTCATCTGAGGGATGTGAAGGAATCATGGGGAAGATTCTAGTTGTTGAGGACAACGACGTTCTCAGGGCCAGCGTGGTTCAGGCGTTGGCTGAAGACAACCACATCGTCGTTGAAGTTGCGGACGGCGAGGAAGCTTCAGAACGACTTCAGGAAGAGGCCTTTGATGTGGTCCTGACCGACATGCGGATGCCTAAGAGGAGCGGCCTGGAGGTCTTACGCTTTGCCAAGAGCATCAACGAACTGACGACGGTCATTGTCATGACTGCTTTTGGAACCATTGAAAGCGCTGTCGAGGCCATGAAGAGCGGCGCCTACGACTACATCCAGAAGCCATTTGAGTTGGAAGAACTCGAGGTCAAGATCAACCGGGCACTTGAGTATCGCCGCGATGCCGGGGTGTTGCAGATTCTGCGGAGTCAGAACACAGTCCAACTGGAACACAACAACATCGTGGGCCACAGCCCCCATATCAAGAGAGTCCTGGAAATCGTCAAGAAGGTGGCCAAAAGCAATGCCTCGATCCTCATCAATGGCGAGACCGGCACCGGCAAGGAACTCATCGCTGCCCTGACCCACTACAACAGCTTGCGCGCCAATCAGAGCTTCGTCAAGGTCAACTGCGCTGCCCTGCAGGAGAACCTGCTGGAAAGTGAGCTGTTCGGTCACGAGAAGGGCGCCTTTACCGGGGCCGACCGCCA
>JBGPHY010000264.1:0-7598 GCA_041484625.1 Terriglobia bacterium
CGTCGGCACGAACCAGATCATCTCACTTGGAACGAACAATGCCGAGAGAGACTTGGGGCCCCTGGATTACCGGCTGAGAATGATCAAGGAGTGCGGATTGAACTGGAAAGACATGTTCATGCCAAAGCCTGACGGCCAAAAGCCCATCCAGCGGCGTGGATTCCCACGCGGCAGCTAATCCACCCTCTTCACCACATTCTTCAAAACTCCGATCTCAGGGATTGTGATCTCGACGATATCTCCTTCCCGCAGGGCAGCCTCTTCGGTTTGGATGATTCCCGTCCCGGTCAGCAGGACGGTACCTGTCGGCACCGGATTGGCCAGGAACAAATAATCGATGAGTTCTTCTATCTTACGCTTCATCATTCCCACTGAGGTCTCGCCATAGAAGATCTGCTGCTCCTGGCGCACGATCTGGCAGCGGATCGCCAATGCATAGGGATTGGGAAGCTCGTCAGCAGTCAACAACACGGGACCCAGCGCACAACAACCTTTGAACACCTTGGACTGTGGCAAATACAGGGGATTTTCCCGTTCGATGTCCCAAGCGGAAACGTCGTTGGCCACGGTGAAAGCCAGGATCTTCTTTCGGGAATCGACCAAAACCGCCAGTTCCGGTTCAACTGCCGTAAATGTGGAGTCGCAACGCAGTCCGATAAAGTCATGACTGCCGACGCAGCGAGAGGCTGTTCCTTTGAAAAAGAGCTCTGGCCTGCGGGCGGAGTATACATAGTCGTAGATTCCCTTGGAGGTTTGGATCTCTCCGTCGCGGAATTCGGCGCTCTTTTTGTAGGTAACGCCACAGGCCCACACTTCAGGAGGATGAATGGGAATGGCCAGGTGGGGCGTCGCCGGATCTGGAAACCGCAGGATATCGAGCCATCGAACCTCCAGTGGTTCCGCAGAGCATAACTCTTCCACCACTTCTGTCAACTCCAGGTCCACTGCAGTGGCGTATTGGACGAGGTCCAGCATGCTGTGCAGACCCTTTTGCTCATAAGAAACGGGGTAGAGCCGGTCCCCGAGCAGCTTTGCAGCCACCAGTCCCTTTCGCGGATCGTAAATCTGGATGAGTCTCATTGTAATTCCTTTAAAGAGTTTCTTCTGCCTTGGGACCACCACGTGGTTCTGTTGGCGCGTCTTTCAATTCCATTCTCATTATCGACTGGCTGATCGCGTCTTTAGCAAGTAGATAGAATGCGCCAAATCGTGGCACGCAAAAATTTCTGTCTGCATTCAGGATTAAGTCTGAACGCCATTGCTAATACAGGATTCCTGAAGCTTTAAAAGCTGATGTGCTACCTCCAGGCGCACCGGAAGAAACCGAACCCGGTCTCCAATCCTCAGTTGGGCTGCCTTCGGAATATCGGCGGAAATGACAACCGCAATCTTCGGGTATCCTCCCACTGACTGGTGGTCCGCCATAAGAAGCACCAATTGACCGCTGGGCAGGGCTTGCAGGCCGCCCAGAGGAACCGGATCGGAGATTATTTCCGTTTTTTCCGCCAAGATTGCGGGCCCTTCCAGGAGGTATCCCATGCGGTTGGACTTAGGATTCAGCCGGAATTCATTGGAGTAAAGCTTCTCCCTTTCACAAGGGGGAAAGCAGTCGTCCTGGGGGCCGGGAATCACTCGCAGACTGAAAGAATCGTTATACTGTTCAAGGCAATCGGTCCTAACCCAACGTTGAGGAATTCTGGAGTCCCCCAGCTGGCCGGCTGCTTGGAACGACAACAGGTCACCCTTTTGCAGACTCCTTCCGAAGTATCCGCCGAACCTCGAGTTGAGATCGGTTGAGGCACTGCCCAGCATGTGCCTAGCGGCGAACCCGCCCCGGATGCTCAAATAAGACCGCGCACCCGTAACTCCGGGATCGAAAGAGAGAACCTGTCCAGCCTGCAGTTGATGGTTCTGCCACAGGCCGATTGAAACCTCTCTGCTCTTCGGTGACAAGCTAGGCCCAGTGATTGCCACTTGGCAATCAAGTAGGACTTCCATTTCCGGCCCCGTAATCGTCATCTCCAGAGAGGCTGTGTTCTCGGGATTTCCGACTAGAAGATTACCCAGGCGGAAGGCATAGGGGTCCATTGCACCACAGCATGGTACACCCTGGAGTTGGTATTGGGTCCGCCCTAAATCCTGGATGGTAGTCAGCAAGCCTGGCTTCCTGATCCGGAATACCGGTGTGCCTACGAACGGATTGTTCCTCTCAACTTGGCTCAATTCTGATACCTCAGGGAAAAACCTCACACGCTCGATTCCCCAACTGGGTTCTTGTCCTCGTTCCTCCGGTATGTCGAAGGTCGTCACTCACTTTCGAAATGCGGCCTGCCGAGGTAATTTGCCTGACCTGCCTGGCTATCCGCCGAAGACTCGGTCTCTAGTCGGAGATATTCCGCTTGCGAAATGGGTCGGAATTGGACGAAGTCGCCCGCCTGAAACAGAAAAGGCGAATCGAGCCCAGGGTCAAACAACTTCAGGGGTGTCCTTCCAATGATCCTCCAGCCCCCGGGACCGGGCACTGAATAAATGCCAGTCTGGCTCCCCCCAATTCCTACCGATCCAGCGGGAACCTGGCTCCTAGGCGTCTCCAGTCGCGGTGTAGCAATTCGAGGTGACAATCCATCCAGGTAGGGAAAACCCGGGGTGAAGCCGAGGAAGCAGACCAGGTAGTCTCCTTCTGAATGGAGTTGTATGACATCTTCAGGAGAGAGGTGGTTGTGCGCCGACACAAAGGCAAGGTCAGGCCCCAATACTCCTCCGTAGCAAACCGGCACCTCAAAGACATTATATCTCCAGTTTACCCCAGGGCTGCTATCCCCTTCCAATTCCCGTAGGCGCTGAACCATTTGTTCATAGGTGATCTCTCCAGGTTCATAAATAACCCCCAACGAAAGATAGGATAGTACCCATTGCTTTATTCCAGGAATGACGCTTTGTTCCAGCTTCCGCGCCAGAGCATGAACCTGTTCAGCGTTCCAACGGGAAATCGCTCCGCTGAACTCGACCAGTACCATCCGGTCCCCGTTGGGCAAATATCGACAGGTCATGGGATCAGAAAACCCTGAGTGTCCTCGGGAGTAAGGAGTCTAAATCATGGCTTGAAACTTCATCGGATCAGGGGGCATTTTCGCCAGGAAGACTACTATTTAAGAACCTCCTGGAAAAGCCCCAAACCATTTTATTAGCGCAACCAGGCATTTTCAAGGTTGCTCGTTCCCCGGCTTAAAAGGCACACTCCCTTGGGAAGCGGCCATTGCCGGCGCCCTTGAGAAAAACGTTAGGGAGATCTCTGAGAATCGCAGTTCCAGATAATGGCAATTTTTTTCCGAGGCAGGGCAATTGCCATTTCCAGATGGTCAAGCCTGGTTCTCAAGCAGATCCGACGCCATCATAACTCTTGACATATCTATGTAATAGAAACCAGCGATTGAGAATGGCGCCTGCCTGCGAAAAATTAGAATGTCGTTGGACGTGTTGTCAAATGGAGAAACAATTGCAAGGAAGCAAGGGTTGTCGTGTCTATTTGCGATCTCGAGAGATCGTTCCTCTCAACTCGCGGGATCCGATGAAGAAAGAAAAGAGGAAGGACCCTTCCAAACCGCAATCAAGACCCATGGAGAAACTGATACCCAGTAAACCTTTCAGGGTGAAGTTCGATATTGCCAAATCTACTTTCTCGGACTATGAGAGTTTCATTCGTTCCTTTGCCCGAAATGCAAATCTACAAGTCAGTGCTTTCCATGAGAATGAGTTTTCTTATGTCTTCGACAACCAGTGGAAGGCATGGTTAAACCGGGACAGTCGGGTTGAGCTTTCCTCGCCTGTTCTGAATGGCCAAGGGGCAGAGGAGGTCAGTCGTATCCTGGGTATTCTAGACTTCATGAACGTCCGTGTCGGGGAAAACTGTAGGGCCCAGATCAAGTATGACCGGATCTTGGATTCCCTTGGTGTCTCAAAGTTCATCGAAAAAGTCCCTACTGAAATCTGGTGTGGCTTCTGGTTGGTCGTCTTTTTGGTTCTTAAGACCATTGAGTTTCAAACTCAAGAGTTTCTCAGCTTGGAAGATAGCATCATGCTCCAGGCAGTAGGATATTTCAGTGTAGCTCTTTTTTCAGTGAGTCTTTACAAGTCTGTTTTTCAAAGGCGATCCCTGGTCAGTCGCTCGAGCCCGCTCTCACGAAAGGAGTCGAACGCCGCTCCAGTTCTCCAGAAGGGGGAACAAGAAAGGATGACCCAGGAGCAGGCAGCGGGCCAGCCCTCTGACAAATGGCAGGATTTGACGGCTGCCATCAAGAACCCTTTGGAGAACGTGATGGCCTATGCCCGCTTTTATCAAACTGCAACAGAATCCGGCTCCCAGCACGCCAGAGACCTGGCCGAACTCATGGAGCAAGCCATCCGCATCCAGGGCATTCTGGACCGTCTGGAATCCACATCCAGTGATGTGGGGGCAGAAACGGCCCTCAGTGCGGCCGCGGACAAACGGGACTTGTTTCGGCGTATTCCTCGGGTACTCGAACTTATCCCCTTGATTGTCCGCGGTCGAGATACCCTCGGAGAAGAATTTGAGACTCCTTCCTACACTCTGAATACCAGCCCCCGTGGGGCTTGTCTGCTGTTGCCGGACCGGGTTGTCAGGCCGGGCCAATGCATCTACCTTCAGAACCACGATTTTTCGGCCGAGGCCGAGGTTCGCTGGGTGGTGCAGGGGAAAGCCGGGAGCATGGTTTTTGCCGGTGTCCAGTTCGGTGCCTCCTCCTCGTCTGCCGATTCCATAAGTCGTTCGGCCTGATGCCCTTCCCTGATTCTATTGCAAAACAAAGAAACTCAGCTTAATATTAGCGAACTTCAAAGAACTTCTTGGAGAAGTGCGGTAGCCAAGAGCCTCAGGATGACAACGGGGGGACGCTGAAGATAAGTCAGATCTATGACAGTCCCTGAAACATAGTTCAAACTAGTAGCGGAGGAGGAATGAAACCTATTGAAGGCCAAAATACCAGAGAGTTGAGTGAGACTCCTGGACGCTCGAGTTCATTAGCCAATGGACCGTCAGGTTGTGTAGAGGGCGGGAAACTGATCGTTATCACTGCTCCCTTAACAGAGTCCATTGACCACGCCGGATATTTCATACAAATGGCCATGGCGTCGCTCCCCATCTGGTTGGAGCGCATATTGGATAGCAAGTATCCCCAGTGGAGGAACGTGGAGAAGAACCCGGATGGTTCGGCGTGTTATATGCCGGCTGGTGCCAGGTTGGTGGAGAAGTCCCTGGGGCGTGAGTTTCCTTCCGATGAGATTGTTGCCTGTTTTCCTGATGACCTCCACCTGTTCATTGGACCTCGGACCCGGGTTGTTGCAGTTTCTACCCACAACCCGCTGGGCGTGACGTTTGCTGCCGGTGTCTATACTTCGATTTTCGGCTCCTCCAAGCAGCCCATCAACTCGCACTATGCACGGGAAATGTTCAGCAAAATCCATTCGAGCCCGCACCGCGAGAAATTCAAGGTCATCGTGGGGGGATCGGGCGGCTGGCAGATTATCCAGACAGACAGCTTCGAGGAACTTGGGGTGGACTGTGTAGTCGAAGGGAGAAGTGAATCTTCCGAATGCCTTGCTCTTTTTCATAAGGCCATTCGCGGGGAACCTCTGCCCCGTTCCATCGAAGTCGCTCATCCCGTCAATCGCGATCAGATCCTCGTTCCCGAGACCCGCACGACATTCGGGGTAGTAGAAATGACCACCGGCTGCGGACGCCGCTGTCAGTTCTGCCTTCCGGACTTAAATCCGCAGATCGACCTGCCCAAAGAGAAAATCATGAGGGCAGTGCGCGCCAACGTGATGCACGGAAACAAGCAAATCTCCCTCGCGACGGAAGACATGTTCATTTGGGGGCAGGTACGCACCGACACCCCCTTCTTTTTCCCGAATCGGGAAGCGCTTCTGGATCTCTATGGCGAGATAGTGAACACCCCGGGAGTGGAACAACACGTTTTGAGTCATTGCACGATAACACCCGCCGTGGTCGATCCCTTGCTCATTGAGAAGCTTTCTGATCTGCTGCTGGACAAGAGTCCCATTCACCTTCCCCGACTCAGCACTCATCCCCGCAAGAAAGCCCTGTCCCCTTTAGTCGGCCTGGAAACCGGCTCGGTGCGCATGGCCAAGCAAATCATGCCCAGTAAGGCGGTTCCCTTCGCAATTGAGGATTGGCCCAGCGTCGTCTTGCAGGGGTAGCGGGTGATGAACGACAATAACTGGTTTCCGGTGATGACCCTCATGATCGGAAATCCCGGCGAGACCGACGATGACACCAAAGCCACTCTAGACCTGGTTTACGAAATGGAGCGTCGCAAGCTCTTTGCCTTTCTTGTGCCTTCTATTTTTACTCCCCTTCACGACACTCGCATGCAAAACAAGAAGGGCGTAACAGAAACGCGGTAGTTAAGCAGATTTCAATGGCAGCTTCTGATGAAATGCTGGAAGATGAATTTGCGTCCGGGTCAGTACAGCTGGTGGGGACCCATGGCATGGAGGTTCGGTGCCATTGGGTTGTGGCTTTACAAACTGCGACGCATCAACGGACCCAATTTCACCTGGCCGCTGCTGATGTTTTCGGGCATTTTGTCGGAGAAGCGAATGGAGAGAATGGGGAAGATCTACGTTGGGAAACCCCTCAAGACCAAGACCCGCAAGGAGCTCATAGCCTCCCTCCGGGCTAACTTTCTCTCCTACCTGCGGCCCGACAACGGCGATCTTCCGGAGATGGACCCCCAACCGTTTACTATTCCCTCTAACCAAGACCTGAGCCTGCAGGCCGCAGCCCGGTGATTCGGTACTGTCCTCCGAACCCTCATATTGAGAAAACCAGGGTGCGTCAGAAAGAACCTCAGACGCATCCTGTCCCTTGCCACAGAGGTCACTCCTTTTTTCCAGAATAAGTGGCAAAAGAAGTGACTGTCTCCCAGAGGCGGACCTCCGTTACTGGGAGACCTTGCGAGGTGGCATACTCATAAATCAGCCTGGCAATATTCTCAGCCGTCGGATTTGACTCCATGATGAAAAAAGGTTCGTGCAAATTTCTCAGCGTCTCCGCCAACGGGTCACTCCTGCAGAGAAGCATTTTGTGATCGAGCACCTGGTCAATCCATTCCTTTACCACCCTATTGATATCCCCGAAGTCCATCACCATACCCCGATGGTCGAGGTGGTCGGCTGACACTTCTATCTCCACCCGGCCATTGTGTCCGTGAAGATCTTTGCACTTGCCGGCGTAATTCAGGAGCCGGTGGCCGTAACAAAAATGGATTTCCTTGGTAACCTTGTGAATAGGGACCTCCTCGATTCTTCAGAGTGTCGTTTGCGCAACCCGGTCACCGTAGGAACGCTGTTTTTTCCGGGACTGTCATTTCAAAAATTATCAATCGCGACTCTTTCACTGTCAAAGACAAAATTCCTACTTTTTTGGACACAACGCGACTGGAAACGTTATCCCAGGAAGCATCGTTGAAATCGGATACGGTGAGTTTGTGCTAGGATTTATCAAGCAAAGGTTGGCTTGAAGTAGTCTTAATGAGATCATTTGTTACCAAAGAATC
>JBGPHY010000265.1:0-7579 GCA_041484625.1 Terriglobia bacterium
GCAGAATGATGCGAAATCGTCTGAGAGTGAAGGGACAGGCATGCATCCTGGCAGAGGCATTGCCTCTGTTCCTTAACAGTCTCTACCTGATGTCATCTTCAAATCATGACTGGAGGCGGTGTATGCGTTCCTGGTTGATCTGGCTCTTCCTACAGTTCGCACTCCTCACTTCTGCTTTCGGCAAGGTGGCGGTTTTTTGGGAGGAAGGATTCCCCACCATTGATAGCCGGCCGGTGGCCCGGCAAGTTCTCTTTGAGGCCCTGAAAGAGATGCAGCCCGTGTTTGTCAGCACCGATGATTTGAGGAAACCGGAGGTCATGAAAGAAGTTGAGTTGCTGGTCTTTCCCTATGGTTCAGCCTTCCCTTCCGAAGCCTGGAAGGGGATTTCCGATTATCTCCAGCAAGGAGGAAACCTGTTGAAGGTGGGAGGGCGGCCGTTTTTCGTACCGGTCTATCGCGGGCAGAACCGATATGTGCCGGCACCTCCCCAAAACACTTACAGCCGTCGACTCGGATTCTGGCATAGCTACGAGGTGCCTCAGAAAGATTGGGTCCGATTGAGCTGGGATGAGGCATATCCTTCGTTCAGTACAGGGGAGTTGCTGGCCGAGAACGTTTATGTCCTGGGCGTTTGGTGGGACCAGCCGGAAGTTCGGGGAATGGGGTTCTTCCTGAACAGTCGGGGGGAGAGAGTCGCCGCGCCGGTTGTGAAGGCTGATTTCATCTCTCTTCACTCTGAACAGCAGGTGGCTTTCCGCGGAAGTCGGTGCGTTTTCCTGAACTTCAATCCGGCATCGGGATATTGGGAATCTCCTTCCGGTCGAAACCTGATCCGTGAAGCCGCCGCATATGCCAGCCGGGGATCTGCCGTTCTCCGTGCAGAATTGCAGAACGCTGCAGTTTCTATTGGGGAAAACCCTGTGGTGAGAGTGACCTGTCGGAATATCCGCCGCCAGAAGCTGGGGCTTGCGCAAACTGGCTCGATCCGGCTCGAAGTGAAATCCGATGGGCGGGTCTTGTCCTCGTCCCGGGTGGATTGCACAGGAGGGGATGTGTCGCCCAACCTGCGTCTTCCGGAAGCCTTGAAGCCCGGCTTTTACCAGGTGAATGCCAGCTACGAGCTTGAGGAGAAGTTGATGGAAGTGTATCAAACCGGGTTCTGGGTACGCGACGAGCAATTGCTCAAGAGCGGTGCTCGGCTGGAACCTGCTGATCCGTATTTCAAATTGGATGGAAGGACCTTTATTCCTTTCGGCACCAACTACTTTTCTACGGATGGTTATTACAGCGGGTTCCGTGGAGGGAATGCGCTGGTCTGGGAACGGGATTTTGCTGAAATGGAGAGAAACGGCATCAATTTCGTTCGGACAGGCCTTTGGAGCAACCAGGCCGACATTCTCGACGGTCTCAGCGGAGGGGCCGATGAACGCTTCATTCGCGGGTTGGAGGCCTTCCTGCACTCCGCCGCCCGGCATCACATCCAGGTCAACTTCACGTTTTATGCTTTTGATCCGCACACCGTCCGGCGTTATCCCGGAGAGACTTCCCTGCTGGTCGGTCCAGGTTCAAACCCCTATACCGACCCTGTGGCTATCCAAGCCCAACAAAACTATCTGCTCTCAATCGTCAGCCGTTTCAAGGAACTTCCCTTCCTGAGCTGGGACCTCATCAACGAACCGAGTTTTTCCAATCCGAAACGGTTATGGAAAGGTAATACTCCCAATGCAGATCCCACCGAACTGGCAGCCTGGAACCTCTGGCTGGAAAAGCGGTATCGAAGGCTGGAATCTCTGGCAGCTGCCTGGCTGATTCCGCCCGAGGACCTGAGGGGCTTCGGGAGTATCCCTTTGCCATCGCAGGAGGAACTCGACCTCAAGCGTTACGATAGTCCCAATCAGGTCCGTGCCGTAGATTACAATTTGTTTGCCCAGGATATGTTCCGAAAATGGACGGCGGAAATGGTGTCGGCCATCCGCTCTACCGGAAGTAACCAGATGGTCAATGTCGGCCAGGATGAAGGAGGCGTCAGCGATCGGGTCCTCAACCAGTTCTACGGAGCTGCCGGTGTGGCCTTCACTGCCAATCACACCTGGTGGCGGGATGACGCCTTGCTTTGGGATTCGGTAGTCGCCAAACGGCCTGGCGTTCCGAACCTGGTTGGAGAGACCGGCGTTCAGCCCGTCTGGCGCATGGACAGCACCTGGCGATGGGATGAGTTGAACGCTGCCGGGCTGTTGGAGCGGAAACTGGCCCTCGGATTGGCGGCGGCCAACAGCGGGTCGCTGCAATGGGACTGGGCCCAGGGGGACACCTTCGGGATAAAACGGGGAGACGGATCGAACAAAATCTGGCATAGCCAGCTTCGCGGGATGGCGGAGTTCGCCCGAAAAGCCGCGCCCCATTTGGAGCAGATGAAGATCCCTGAAGTAGCCATCCTCCTCCCCCAATCCTTGCAATTGTCCGTCTTCAACCTCTACGCACTTGAAGCTCAGCAAAGATCAGTCCGGGCACTCTATCACTGCGCCAGGTCCACGGCTACCGTCGTGGGTGAATACCAGATTGAGTTGCTGGGTGTACCCAAGCTCATGATCCTCCCGTCCCCCTGGACCCTCAACCAGCAGGCTTGGGAGGCCATCCTGGAGAAAGTGCGGGCTGGATCTACCCTGCTGACCTCCGGGTGCCTGGACCTGGATGAGCATTTCCGTCCCGTCTCGCGCACCAAAGAACTGGGACTGGATGCTCGACCCGGCGTGTTGAATACACGCGAGAATCGGGTTCAATGGCCGGGCGGAAGTGGCTGGCTGACTTATGGGGGAGACAAATGCACCTATCTGGAAAGGGTCTTTCTTCCCTCTAACCAAACGTACCTTGAAAAGGAACTCGGTCGCGGGCGGCTTCTTTTCTTTAGTCTCCCAATCGAACTGAATGACAACCTGGAGGTTGTGGGTGCCATCTATCAGATGGCTTTGCGGCGGGCCAATGTCATGCCGATATACTCGACCTCGATTGACGATCCCGGGATTCTGATTTGTCCGACTCAGGGGCAATCGGTAACGCTATATGTCCTCACATCGGAGTCTTCCACCTCGCAAAAGGTAAGCTGGAAAGACGCCCTGAGCGGCAAGGAACTGGCAACTGCTCTGGAACCGGGTCGTGCCACCATGGTCCTGGTCGGACGGAATGGAGAGGTCCTGGCAGATTATAACGGCCCACCGTTGACTGGCAATTGAGATCAGAGAGCCTGCCTTCGCCAGAGGCCCTGTTAGCACCGGATCGGCGCCCCGGCCTACAATATTCTGTTATGGAGTAAGAAATGCGTAGAACACTGGTGGTGGCCCTTGTGCTTGTGGTGTTTTCCTTCCCAATCCAGGCTGAACTGGAATACCCAGGATCCAAGCCGGGCCCGTTCAAGGTCACTGTGGCTGAGGGAAAGATTAACGTCGCTAACAATACTGTCTCGGCTGAGTGGAGAATGAATCCTTCCGGCCTCAGATCGGCTTTTGTCAAAGAGGAGCCCGCCCGCAGGTCTATTCCCCTGACAAGTGAGACCTTTCAGATTGTGCTGGCGGATGGCAACCGCTACTCGGCATCCCAGATGGCGATCGATGGTGAAGCCCTCGTCGCTGAGATGGTACCTGGCCCTCAGTCGTTGCCATTGGCAGGGCAGATGACGGGGCATCAGGTGGAGGTCCCCTTGCGCTCGATGGACGGAAGGCTCAAAGTCCGATGGCGCATGATCGGGCGGGACGGAAGCAATTATCTCCGCCAGGAGGTCGAGATCCTCGCGGCGGAAAGGGATCTGGCCATTCGCGACATTGTCTGGATGGACCAGCCATTTCCGGAAGCCAGGGTGCTCGGAAAGGTGGATGGTTCCCCCCTCGTGGCAGGGAGTTTTTTCTTCGGCTCTGAGGACCCCATGGCCTTGAACACCGTCTCGGGTCAAAGTGCTGGAACCCGGGCGCAATGCCGTCTGCAGCGGAATACCACTCTCCTCAAAGGGAAGCGTCTTACTCAGAGTTTCCTGATCGGGGTGGCGCCAAAAGGGCAAATGCGTCGCGCCTTTCTTTACTACCTGGAACGTGAGCGAGCTCATCCTTACCGTCCCTTCCTACACTACAATGCCTGGTTCGATATCTGCTGGGAGGGAGTAACTCTCGACGAGGAGATGTGCCTCACGGCGATTCGTGGATTCGGAGAAAACCTGATCAAGGCCCACGGGGTCGAGATGGACTCCATGGTCATTGACGATGGCTGGGACGATCCGGCCAGCCTGTGGCAGTTCAACCGGGGTTTTCCTCGCGGGTTTTCTGCCTTGCAGGATCTTTCCAGAACCTACAACACACGGGTCGGAGTTTGGTTGTCACCCTTTGGAGGGTACGGAAAGGGGAAAGCACAACGGCTCAAATACGGACGCCAGCAAGGGTATGAAATCAATGCCGCAGGCTTTGCGCTGGCAGGTCCCCGGTACTACGACCGCTTTAAGAGTGAGTGTCTCCGCATGATCCGGGATTATGGAGTCAATTACCTGAAGTTTGATGGGATCGCCTCGGGTATGTACGCCAATGGCGCCGGATCTGACTACATCCTCGACACCGAAGCCATGCGCCAATTGATGCTGGAACTGAGACAGGAGGCCCCGGATGTGTTCATCAATCTGACCACCGGTTCGTGGCCCTCACCTTTCTGGTTGCGCTATGCCGATTCTTTGTGGCGCCAGGGTGAAGATACCGCATTCACCGGAAAAGGAACTCCACAACAGCGCTGGGTGAGTTATCGGGACCAGGAGACTTTTAGAAACATCGTGGGAAAAGGACCGCTGTACCCTCTGAACTCCCTGATGACGTGCGGAGTGTGCTACTCGCGTTACGGAAATCCCGGACACCCGCAATTCAACTCGGCCGGTCTTAAGGAGGATATTCGTGCTTTCTTCGGGAGCGGAACGTGCCTTCAGGAACTCTACCTGATGCCGCAGAAGCTGACTCTCGAGGACTGGGGAACCCTGGCGGAAGCTGCCAAATGGTCGAGGGTCAATGCTGATGTGCTGGTGGACACCCATTGGATTGGGGGTGACCCGGGGAAAGAGGAGGTGTATGGGTGGGCTGGTTGGGCACCGCACAAGGGAATTGTCACTCTACGCAACCCGGATGACCGGGCCCAGGAATTTGCCCTGGACGTCCAGGATGCCTTTGAGCTTCCAGCTGGTGCCCCATCTGAGTATGTGCTGAGAAGCCCTTGGGCCGAGGATCGACAAAGGCCCACACTTCGTGCGGCAGCTGGAGCGTCCATCGCAATTCATTTGCGGCCCTTTGAGATCTTGACTTTGGAGGCAACTCCAGCGCATTAGATAGTCCATCTCCTAGCCGGCTTTTATTTCAACTTTGTCCTATACCGTCAGTGCAGGCCATTGCGAGGAGGCAAAACATGATGGATCGAAGAGCGTTTCTGACTGCTGCAGGCGTAGCGGCTCTGGGGCTTCCGATTGCCCGGGAGTATATGGCCCAAGAGAAAAGGCCCGTGAGGAACAAACCTCTCACCGCCAACTACTGGGGGACCCAGTATTATGACGAGAAGGAACAGGAGCAGTTGCTGGACGTACACCACAGCCAGCTGCCCTTTCGCTGGTATGGTTTCGGGAACCGCCCACCTTTGAAAGTGGCGACTTTTGAGAAAGAATTTGCGGAATGGATGCACACTCGATTTGCTGTCGCGGTTACCTCGGGCACGTCTGCCCTGCAGGTGGCCCTGGCCGCTCTGCAAATCGGACCAGGAGACGAGGTGATCCTTCCCGCCTGGACCTGGCACTCCTGCTTCAACACCGTCGTCCTGGCGGGCGCATTGCCCGTTTTTGCAGAAATCGACGAATCTTTTAACATTGATCCCGCCGACATTGAAAGCAAGATCACTCCCCAAACCAAGGTGATCCTGGCGGCTCACCTCCAGGGAAATCCTTGTGACTTGGCCCGGGTCATGGAAATCGCTCGGAAACACGGCCTCAAGGTGCTCGAGGATTGCGCCCAGTGTGTGGGAGGTAGTTACCGGGGACAGCCTGTCGGCTCTATCGGCGATATCGGCATCTACAGTCTGCAACTCAACAAGACTATTACCGCCGGAGAAGGCGGCGCAGTGGTTACCTCTGATCCCCTCCTTTTCGAGCGGGCCGCGCGGTTCCACGACATGGGATCCCTTCGTGAATTCCACAAAAAGTGGGTGGGCAGTGCCCGGCTGGAGTCCTTCATCGCGCCTCATTTCCGAATGAACGAATTCAGCGGCGGTGTACTTCTGGCCCAATTGCGCAAGTTGGAGACGATCGTGGCGTCAGCCCGGGCTAATGCCAGAAGAGTCTATGCGGGGATCCGCGATCTTCCAGGGATTCACCTGCGACACCTCCCGGATCCGGAAGGTGAACTAGGAAGCGCAATCTTTGTGGGGTTCAAGACCAAGGAGCAGCGTGACCGGTACATGGCCGCCATGGAAGCCGAAAACGTACCGGTCAATCCACCTGTAGGGTCAGTTATCCTTCCCGTTGTGTCGCACATCGAGAAGAAGATCACCGTACATCCGGCTTGGCCGACATTCAACAGCGAGCGCGGCCGGTCGATTCGCTATGGTGCTGCCAGTTGCCCCCGAACGATCGACATCCTCAACCGATTTGCTGGGGTTTCCATGGACCCCAAGTTCACCGAGCAGGACTGTAAGGACATTGTGGCGGCGATCCGAAGGGTTTATCCGCAGATCGGGAATAGTTAAAAAGCAGTTGCGAAATGGGAGAGTCTTCAGGCTGGATTACGGTAAAGGGTCGGACGCAGGTGAGAAAAATCCGGCCTTTACAACCCAACCCTGAGTCAATTAGGGGCTTTGTCCAGCCTCCCTCTAACGGATTCGTTGCCAGATGAACAAGACGAGCAGGGCGCCGACCACAGAGAGGAAGAATCCCGCGGGATGAAATTTCGATCCTTCTTTGGGTTTCCAGATTAATCCTCCTAGGAATCCACCTACCAGGGAACCGACAATCCCTAACCCCGTAGTGGCGATGATTCCCATTCGGTTAGAACCCGGCATGATGGCTCGTGCCACCAGGCCGGAGATAAACCCGACGATCACATACCAGATTCCATGCAAGCATCCCATCACGGTCTCCTCCAGGTAAGTTTGCGGTTTTGAAAAAATAGAGAAAGACAGGACCTCAGACTACCATTGTGGCTTAAGAGTACCTGAGTTTGAGGAACTTAAAAAGAGGAATATATTCCTTGCGGTAATCGGTCAGTCATCGCTGTGGGCTCCGTCAGGAGCCAGATGTTCATCGAGAAGGAGATCTAGCCGAAGACCCGCCGCCTCAACAGCGGCCAGAACCGTTTGGGATCAATGGCGGCGCGGTAGTCAAGCCCACATTCCACGCCACTGTTAAGGCGGCAGAGACTGAATATTGGCTAGCTTAGTACACCATTCCATAAATACGGCGACGTATTTGGAGTGCGCAAGCTTGCTTGCGCTTTGGTTCGGCGCAGCTTGCTGCGCCGAGGGAATGCGCGCGAAGCAAGCTTCGCGCTATGAAAGCGGCAGCAAGCTGCCGCACTCCAAA
>JBGPHY010000266.1:0-7566 GCA_041484625.1 Terriglobia bacterium
AAGGTTGCGTGACAAGCTCGAGCACGCACTGCTTGAAGAATTACAACATATTGGGGTTAATGGGGATCTGAAGAATAGGCTGCCCAATACCAGTAGCATTACTTTCAGAGGCGTCGACGCACGAATCTTGATCCGCGACATGTACGTCCTTGCTGTCTCAACCCGCTCGGCCTGTTCCAGCGGCTCTCCAGGCCCGAGTCACGTCCTTAAAGCTATCGGGCTCAGTGATGATGATGCTTACTCTACAATTCGCTTTAGTCTCGGCAGGTTCACAACAGAAGAGGAAATCAATCGGGCGATTGACCTTGTGGTGTCATCTGTACGTAAGTTGAGAAGTCATCATGTCACCATTTATCAAAACCAGCGATCATAGTTTTCGGTCTAATAGGACTCGAACAGTGGCCAGTGAGAGGCCAGATACTGAGGCTTCCTCTTCTCGCCATGCCCAAGCCATTAGATTGACCACCCAGGCGATTGACAAAAGAGGCGCTCTCTATAGATATCTCGTCGTAGCCGTAGTTTTAGTGGGTTTCGCCTCTTTGATCTGGGCCCTTATTCGCTGGTCCTGGTGGCCGCTCTTAGGGCTAATCTCGCTAGTGTCTCTATGCAGTGCTTTTTTCTGCCTCGATGTGTATCTCGTAAATCGCTGGCGAAGACAGGTTCTAGAAATGTGGATCCAAGGGCGAATAGAAGTCGACAACTTCTGCGACACAATGATGAACCTTCGAGTTCTTCCTGAGCGAACTCTTCAAGGCTTGCTCGATACTCTTCCCGCCGAGAAAAAGCTTGGGATCAGGGAAAAAGTAAGCCCAAGCATGCGAAACGCTGTTGTCCTAACTATCTCCATTATCCATGCTTGCCAGTTTAACAGGACCATTTCTGTCACAGCGGCTTACACGTTGGCATCGATATTTGCTCTGTGCACGGCCCTGTATCACTCTTGGGGCACGCTGGTCGGTCTCTTGTTGATCCCCGTGGTCATCGTCCTCTGTCAGGGCAGTACATTCCTAAGATTCCGCAAATGGAAAAAGCAGATCCTCATGCTGTGTCAGCAGCCGGAATTCCTGACCGACCAATTTGTAGCTATCGTGAAAAAACTCGACTGGAAGCCGATTCCGGAGAGAAAGAAGAGACAACTGCTGAGTTGCTTGTTAGATGTTTAGTGTCCCTAGGAGTAACACGGCGCATGCGAATCGGCGTTAATAATAAAGGAGCCTACTATGGGTGCAAACTTGACCTATTATGTCTTTGAAGGTGTCCTTGTCGGGCAGGCTGGAGGGAGGCAATTCCACATTTTCGCCCGCTCAGGTGGCGGAGGTGGTACCACCAAAGGCGGTGAAACATTCGTTGGCAACAATCCCTACATGACGGGTTTCAGGACAGCTGGAAAAGGTAAGAGTCACCTGCATGGTGGCCCGGTGCCGCTCGGGCGTTACAAAATCGAGAAACCGACGACCCACCCGCATCTGGGGCTCTCGGCCCTGCTGAAGCCCGATCCTCCACGAAAAATGGCAGGCCGAAGTGGATTCTTCATCCACGGAAGGGGGCCCCATGGAAGTGACGGCTGCATAGTGCCCTTAGGGAGTTTTGAAGATCTCATAAAGGCAATCGAGAAGGACGGTGGCGGCGTGCTTCATGTGGTGGAGTCGTTCGGGGACTCGCGCTTTGCTTAGAGACTTCTGTTCACAAGCCGGCCGCTGAGCGAACCGTCGGCAACATGTCTAGCCGGGAACGCGTCTGACAACATGACATCGGAAGTATGCTGGATTGATCTGGCTCCAGATCTTGGGGACACTGTCTTGTTCAGTGGATGTCCCCATGATGTACCTTCCGTAAATGGCCGCCGGCCAGGATCGACCTGCAAGCTTTCGGAATGCCTGACTGCTGAGATCAGGCTGAGGGTGAGCAATACCGACGAACCTAGAACTCAAGAGGGTATCGGGTAACCCCTATACTCTCAGTTGATCGAGCACAGGTAAGGCTTATTGCAGTGAGCCAGACCAGGAGGAACTGATGGTGGGATGCAAGAAACCAGGACCAACCTGCTCAGGGAAAGAACCTGCACGTCGAACCTCGTTGCCTGGCTCCGGCCATGCGAGCCCAGGCCCAGTTGGAGCAGAGGCAACCTCGCGGGCTAAACCCCATCTTTCGGGTTGGCCTCGCAAGCTAAAGTGGGCGGACTACCGTACATTCAAAGCCCCTCCTTCAGATGAAAAACTGGATGCCTATACCGAGGGTGAGCTCCAAACAGCGGAGGGGAGTGACGTGGTGAATGAGCATGGCTTATATCGAATGGGCGGTTACGCAGTCCAGGTCCGGTTTCTACGTGAAAACTCATGGGTTGTGGATGGACGGCAGACACCAGAGTTATTGGCCCACGAACAGGGACATTTTGATATTATTGGCCTGTCGGGAAGAGACATGGTAAACGACCTTTCTGCCTTGAAGGTCGAGTCGGTAGAAAACCTTCAGAGGGAAGTGAAACGGATCATTGACCACTATCAAGCATTCAAGGGGGAGTTGTCGCTGGTGTACGACCAGCAAACGGACCATAGCCACAACCGAGAAACTCAGAAGCGCTGGGAAGCCCGAATTCAAGAATGGATCCATGGAGCGCGTCTCTCCATCCCCAAGTGAGGGTTCGTGCAGGTACGCTTGATGCCTTTGGGTGCATGAGCATTGCCGAGGAGAGCTTATGAAGAACTCGCATCGAGTGGTCTGGAGCAAAGGAATGTTTCTGACTCCGCAGCACTTCCAGACACAGGACCGTTATTTCGAAGACCTCCTCCAGTTCCGGTTTGCCACTTCGCATTTTGCCAACTGGGGAGTGATTGATCTGGCCGCGGACTCTGAAGCTTTAGCCAATGGCTTATTCAGCCTGCAGAAATGCAGAGGTGTATTGCCCGACGGCCTCATCTTTGATCTCCCCCACGCTGAACCCTTGCCCCCGAGTCGTGATTTGGCCGAGCACTTTCCTCCCACCGAGGAGGCATTAGATGTGTACTTAGCTGTGCCTGAGCGGCGCCATCGAGCCCGAAACGTGACACTCCTCAGCGACAGCCAGCCCGAGACTTCGGCCATGCAGACCAATTCCCGCTATGTCGCAGAAACACAGATGGTCCTCGATGAGAACAAGGGAGTGGAAGAGAAGCCCGTGCAAGTCGCCAAACCCAACTTTCGCCTTCTTTTCGGCGACGAAAACCTGGATGGGTTCAGCTCCCTGCGAATTACCCAGGTCATTCGAAACGCAGCCGGATCTTATGTTGTGAATCCTCGTTTTGTGACCCCCTGTCTGGACATTGCCTCCAGCGAATACCTCATGATGTTGTTGCGGCGCCAAATTGAGATTCTGGCCACCAAAAGCAGTTCTCTGGCGGCCTCCCAGGGCCAACGAGGCAAGAGCCTGGCCGAGTTCACGACCTCAAATGTCGCCAATTTCTGGTTGTTACACACCGTCAATACCGGTCTGCCCGTTTTGAAGCACATCTGGGCTGTACGCCGCGGCCACCCCGAGGCCCTCTTTGTGGCCATGCTTCAGCTGGCAGGGGCTCTCTCGACTTTCTCTTCAGAAGCGCATTCCAAAGATCTTCCGGACTACGACCACGACAACCTTGGCCACTGCTTCCAAGCCCTGGATGATAGGGTTCGCAGCCTGCTTGAAACCGTAATCCCGTCCAAGTTTGTTCCCGTTGCGCTGCGCCCGGCGGAGAAGTTTATTTGGGCGGGGACCATCAGTGAAGACCGGTACTTCAAGGAGTCCCAATTCTTTCTGGCTGTGAGTGCGCGAATGGGGGTCGACGACCTGATTCGTGAAACGTCCAGAAGAATTAAAGTGGCCTCTCCCGGTGAGATTCAGCGGTTGGTCCGCAATGCCTTGCCGGGAATCATACTTCGGCATACACCGACTCCCCCGGCAGCTATTCCCCTGAAGCTCGACAACCAGTATTTCAGTTTGAACCAGAGCGGTCCTCTGTGGGACGGCGTCGTGGCTTCCCGCAGCATTAGCGTCTCTGTGCCTTCAGAAATACCCGACCCCAAAATGGAGATCATCATCGTGCTGGGGTAGGTCGCTCCTATGCTTGTTCAGACCAGGAGAGGATTATGACCAACACGAAGGAAGAACGGGCTGATGATTGGAGAGAAGAAGACGAAGACCAACCATCCCGAAAACCGCCACCCCGGCGGAGAAAGCGGGCTGAAAATCTGGCCCTGCTGTACCAAGGCCTCTTGACCGGCATTTTACGAGTACATTCAGGACGGCAACAGGTCATGGACCCGGAGACATTTCGCCGGCGCACCAAACGTTCCTTGACCGAGATTGCACGCGACTCCGCCAAGCTGGATTACGCCAATGAAGATGTGACGGAGGCTCATTTCGCGGTTGTGGCGTTTCTCGACGAGGCGGTCCTGACCTCGAATGATCCCAGCCGGACTCAGTGGGCCAGAGGTTCGCTGCAGGAAGAACTCTTCGGCCAGGCCCATGCCGGCGAGGAATTCTTCAAGCGTTTGGAGGAGTTACGCACACGCCGCGACTCTCCCCAGTTGGCCGATATCCTTGAAGTCTACTTACTTTGCTTACTGTTAGGTTATGAAGGTCGCTACGCTGGAGGAAGCAAGGCTGAGTTGCGGTTTCTTGTTCAGGAATTGCGGAAGCGCATCGATCGGATTCGGCGCCCGTCCCCGCGATTTTCCCCACAGGCCTTGTTGCCCAATGAACCCGTACCCACCCGAGGGCCGAGCCTTCTGCTGAAGAAGCTCCGCTTAGTGGCTGCGGTGTCTGCCCTTCTGGCAATTTTCAGCTTTTCCGCATTCAAACTTCATTTGGTTGGAAAGGCAGAGGATTTTATCGTGAGGGTCCAGATAGGCCAGATTCTGCATTAGAGGGATCTGTTGACATCCCTTCGGCTCTGGCGGCGAGACTTGAGGACTCATGCACATGAGCAAAAAGAAAATCTTTATTTTACTTCTCTTTTTCTTGCTTTATGAAGCGGTAGTCTGGATAGGGGGAACCTGGTTCTTCTCCGGATCGGACCTTTACGTTGTCGGATTTGTCATGACTGCGCTGGGGCTGACGATTCTGTTCTTCATCTTCTACGTAGCGAAGCTTTCCCGGCCTTTAACGGCACCTCCACCCATTCGGACTTCTGCACCAATTGAGCCTTCACGAGTCCAGGCGCCGGCAGGTGGCGAGCTTGACCAGCAGGCTCTGGCCGCATTGCTGGCAGAAGCAGACACCCGGCTCGCTAAGTCGCCTACATTGGCCAGCCAGCGAATTAGACCTAACCTTGCCAGCCTTCCTTTATTCTTGCTGGCGGGTCCTGAAGGCAGTGGCAAAACCAGTACGTTTCTCAATTCGGGCCTTGAGGCGGAACTTCTGGCAGGGCAGGTCTCGAAAGAAACTGGAATAATTCCGACTCCTTTGTGCAATTTCTGGTTTTCAGCAGGAGCCCTTTTTGCTGAAGCCGCCGGACGTCTGTTTAGTGGAGATCCAACCCATTGGAGGACCTGGCTCAACTGCTTCCGCATAAAGGGTTTCAGTTCGTGGCTTCAAAAACTCCAGTTAAGCCAGGACGGCGAGAGAAAATTTCGTGGGGTCGTCCTTTTTTGTCCCATCGATCATTTCCTGGGTACTCTGGATCGCGAGCGGCTGGGCGCTACCGGCAGAACCTTTCAAGATCGGCTTCGCCAGGTAGGTGAGTTCTTTGGCAGAGACTTTCCAGTATATGTCGTCTTCACGAAAAGCGATGCAATCCCTTACTTTCCTGATTACTTCGCGCGCCTTACAGAGGTCGAAGACCAGGAGATCTTGGGGTGCACATTGTCAATGGCAGCCACGAATAACGAGCATCGCGGGGAAGTTTATGCTGAGGCTGAAACCCGTCGGCTCACTAGTGCCTTTAACAGTCTCTATCACTCTCTGGCCGGAAAGCGGGTCGACCTGTTGGAAAGAGAGACTGTTCCAGACAGGAGACAATTTGTCTACGAGTTTCCTCGCGAACTAAAGCGGATCCGCGATCCGATTGTCCAGTTCCTGGTGGACGTGTTTCGTCCCAACCCCTTGCAGCCAGGCCCGCTGTTGCGTGGGTTTTACTTTACCGGATTGCGCAAGGTGGCTCCCGGCTCGCCAACCTCCGACACCAGTACCGGGAAGCCGCTGCGACCCCGGGCAGCCGAAGCTACAATTCTGTTAGACGCAAAGAGTTACGAACAGAGTTTTGACTTCGACGCGCGGCGGGGCGGAACCCACATTGGCAACCAACAGGTCGCGATTCGCTGGGGTTTTGCCGGGGAGTTATTCAGCCAGGTTATCCTACATGATCAGTCAGCCATTGGAACGGGCTATGTCAGCCGCCGCCGAGACCTTTATTGGCAAGTCGCGTTGGGCTCTCTGAGTGCCCTGTGTCTGCTTCTACTGGTCTTTCTTTTCCGCTCCTGGTATGGGAATCTTGCGCTATTGCACACGGTGAACGAGGCCAGCAGCCAGAACCTGGTCTCCTTCCCAAAAACTGGAGAGCTACCTTCGATAGAGAATCTCCAGGCATTGGAGAATCTGAGAGTACAAGTGGATCTTCTGAACCGCTACGAGCGAGAAGGACCACCCTGGAAGTTTCGATGGGGGCTCTTTGGCGGTCGCCACATACTGGCTCCCGCACAAGAATTCTACTTCCGAAGGTTTCGCGAGTTGTTCCTATCCGATGTTGTGGGGATCCTGACTCAGATCCTGCAACAAGTGCCCGGTTCACCTGGTGCTTCGGCGGCCTATGGCCGTGTCTACGATGCTTTGAAGGCTTATCGCATGATTACGTCCGGTGGCTGCAAGCCGGAGAAAACATTTCTTTCCCCTCTCATCGTAGTTCTTTGGCGGGCGGGCAGGCCCATCGATCCCGTTCGGGAAGACCTGGCCCGGCGTCAGGTTGATTTCTACCTGGATCAGTTGCAGCGGAACAATCCGTATTCGCTGGAGGAGAAACCGGAACTAACTGAACACGCACGTCAGTTCCTGGCGCAGATTGGTGGTGTCCAGCGGCTGTACACAGCGATTCTTGAAGAGGCCAACAGGACTTCACAGAAACCTCAGCGCCTGGAAGAGCTGTCCCCTCAGTGGAAACAAGTGCTAACTGCACCGACCGACATGCTCCCAGCTTTTACGCGAGAGGGATGGACAGTAGTGCAGCGGCAGATTCAACGCGGAAATCGAACTGCCCTGGGAGATCCGTGTGTGGTGGGAGAGATGGGGGTCGCTGGCCAGCTCTTACAGGGTATCCAGGTTGAGAGTGAGTTGAGAAATCTCTATATCAAAGACTACCTTCATACCTGGTTGGATTTCCTTTCAGGAGTGGCGATGATTCCCCCCAAAGACCCTTCGGATTCTGCAGCCAAATTGGAGATTCTCTCAGGAAATCGCTCTCCACTATTGGGGGTTCTATTTTTAATTGCAGATAACACTAATTTTCCGGAGCCCGCTGAAACTCCCAGGATCCCCTCCGTGCCTCCCGCCGGAAAGAGTCTCCTGGAAAAGGTGCTGCCTTCCAATATTCGCAGGGTTGGTGATGCAGCCAGTGAAGC
>JBGPHY010000267.1:0-7492 GCA_041484625.1 Terriglobia bacterium
AGATAAAGAGGATGTTGGTTGTGTCCACCTGGGTGAATTCCTGGTGGGGATGCTTCCTTTCCTCTTGCGGCGGCACATTGGCCACGGTCCCCTCCAGGATTTTTAACAGAGCCTGCTGTACGCCCTCACCGGAAACATCGCGGGTAATGGACGGGTTCTTATCCTTGTGACAGATCTTGTCGACTTCGTCGATGTAAATGATCCCCTGTTGGCAGCGCTCGACATCTCCGCCGGCACTCTGCAGCAATTTGAGGATGATATTCTCCACGTCTTCGCCGACATATCCGGCTTCAGTCAATGTGGTGACGTCGACGATGGCAAAGGGAACGCTCAGCCGTCGCGCCAGAGTCTGGGCCAGAAGGGTCTTGCCCGTGCCCGTGGGGCCGATTAACAGGATATTGCTCTTGTTGAGTTCCACATCACTACGGCGCTTGGCGAGTTCAATTCGCTTGTAGTGATTGTACACCGCAACGGCGAGCTTCTTTTTGGTCTTCTCCTGGCCGATGACATATTCGTCCAGGTAAGCCTTGACTTCGTGCGGTTTGGGAAGGGGGTGAGACTTGCCTTCGGATTCAATGGTTTGATCATCCTCGATGATGTCGTTGCAGACCCTCACGCATTCATCACAAATGAATACAGTAGGACCCGCAATGAGCTTCCGGACATCATTCTGGCTCTTGTTGCAGAACGAACATCGCAGGGATTCTTCTCCATTGCTTCTTTTCATGCAACCCACCTCCAGAAGACGCTGCTACACTGTCCGCTACCAGGCGTATCGATAACTCCTGCAGTTTTCATGAGTAAAAAAGTTGAGATTGCAAGCCACGGACCTTCTAACACAAGCTAAGGGTGTCGGGAAATAACCTGGTCCACCAGACCATAGTCCCTGGCCTCTTCGGCCGACATGATGTAATCCCGCTCCACGTCTCGCTCAATCTTCTCCATCGGCTGCCCACTGTGCTCAGACAGGATTCTGCTGGTCATCTCCCGCAACCGCAGAATTTCTTTGGCATGAATGCTAATGTCCGAAGCCTGCCCAGAGAGCCCTCCCATGGACGGCTGATGAATCAGGATGCGGGAATTGGGCAGGGCAAATCGCTTGCCCTTCGTCCCGGCGGCCAGCAGCAAAGCCCCCATGCTGGCGGCTTGTCCCACACAGATGGTGGTGACGTCCGGCCGAATGAACTTCATGGTGTCATAAACAGCCAACCCGGCAGTGATCGAACCGCCTGGGCTATTGATATAGAGAGAGATATCCCTCTGCGGGTCCTCCGCCTCCAAGAACAAGAGTTGAGCCGTCACCAGGTTGGCGACAGCATCATCAATGGACGTGCCGATGAAGATGATATTATCTTTCAACAAACGGGAGTAAATATCGTAGGCTCTTTCCCCTCTGCTGGTTTGCTCAACAACCATCGGGACTAACATCTCAGTATTCGCCTCGAGCGACTGTGTCAGGATTATTGCATTCACGGCTGAATGATCATTCCTTGGGGGTTCTTGAAAGACGCCACACTCAGCAGCAGTTCCAAGGTCTTCTGGTTTCTGATTCTGTTTTTGATTCTATCTGTACCCCCATCCTTTGTCAAGCGCGATTTGACCACCTCAACGCTCTGTTTCGCTTCCCGTGCGCGTTTCGCAATCTCCTCATCCAGTTCTCCCTGGCTGACTTCAATCTGCTCCAGGTCGGCGATGTGCTCGAGCAGGAGCGTGACCCTCACGTCGTGCTCCGCGCGCTGCCGCTGGCGCTGGCGCATTTCCGACCAGTTCACGTCCAGCGTCTGCGGGTGGACGCCCTGCATGATGAGTGCGCGAATATAGTCATTGAGCCGGTTTTCTGTCTGGCGCTCGACCAGAACCTCAGGGACCTCGAAAGAGTTTTGCTCGAGTATGATTTCCAGCACCTTCTCCTGCATGTCGGATTTTGCCGCTTGGCTCTTGCTGGCCTTCTGATCCTCGCGGATCTTGGCTCGCAATTCCCCAAGACTCGAGTAGCTGCCGACGTTCTTGGCAAACTCTTCATTCAGTTCGGGTAGCTTCTTGTGCTTGATCGAATGGACCAGGACTTGGTATTGAACTTCCTTTCCGGCCAGCTGCCGATTGGGATGGTTTTGCTCATAACTGACAGTGAAGGTCTTGGATTCACCGGGCACGGCACCCTCCAGGTTCTCGGTGAATCCCCGGAGGGTGTTCGCCCCACCGACTTCACAGTATACGTCTTTGGACTCCAGATCCGCCTGGCTTCCCTCAGGAAACTTACCCATGTAGGAGATCACAACAAAATCCCCCCTTTGGACGGGGCGATCCTCTACAGGAACATACTCCGCCATCCGCTCCTGCATCTGCCCCAATGAGGCTTCCACCTCTTCGTCCTTGACTTCGGGTGTGAGTCGGTCAATCTCCAATCCTTTGTAGTTAGAGATGGTCAGCTTGGGTAAAACCTCAAATACCGCCCTGAAGCTCAGACTCCCTCCATCCTCATACGAAATATCTTGCACCGCAGGGTTGTGCAGCGGGTCCAGATTCTCCGCTTTGAGGACTTCCTGCAGGTGTTTGTGGACAGCATTCTCCAGGAAGTCTTCACGAATCGCCCCCTTATAATGACTCAGAATTACCGCCAGGGGGGCTTTGCCCGGACGGAATCCGGGGACTTTGGCATTTCGTCGATACCTTTGGCACAAAAGATCATAGTCGGCCTTCAGGCTCTCCGGCGGAACCTCAATGAGCATTTCCCGCTTGCAGGTATTGATCTCGTTTACCTCGATCTTCAACTCACAATCCTCGACTTTGTCACTAGGATTATTTTCTCAGAAAACAAATTGGCGATTGGTGCAAGCTGGGGGAACTTGGTGCGAAAGAGGGGAGTTGAACCCCTACCCCTTGCGGGACTGGATCCTAAGTCCAGCGCGTCTGCCAATTCCGCCACTTTCGCAAAACGAAAGCGATCCTCTCTTCGCCAATCCAAAAGGTTTCAGGCGAGGCACTCTACAACTACCCGGCAGCGTCGGCAACCGGGAAAACAGCTTCACTTCACAAGGACCCAGCGCGAACGACCGTCTAACGCGTGCCTGCAAGATCAAGTGTATACCATGGAGGGATTCCAGGTGTCAACGCCACCTTCGGACACAAGGAGTTTCGAATGGAGAAGACCTCCCGACCCGAATCCAAGAGCCATCCCCCCCACCGTTGGCCCGGCAACCAAAAATTAAGCCAGACAGACATGATATCCCTCAAACTTCTGGAAGGAGGCTAACGTCTAATTTCCTGACCATCTTGAAACCGTCGGAGACTGCAAGATCAGCAATGGTCCCCTATTTTTTCTGTTCCTAAAGTATGGGACTGTGCAACTTCCGGGAGGGATCTTTCGTATGGTGAATGAGAGGAACATAACCCTACGGAAGTGAACGTGTGACTGGCACTCAAGCGGCGTTATTGCTATGCAGTATATTTCATTTAAAAACACAGATTTCCGGGTCAGTGAGGACTGGAATTAAGATTGCCAGAACCCTAGGGGAGGTCGAGCTTCCCGCTTTCACCGGCTGAGAAGGTGTGAAAAAATTCCGCCGGGTCGGGGACCCGGCCTACAACCCCGAGGTAATGCCTTTGGATTCATTGTAGGCCGTGTGCCCTCACACGGCGTTTTTCCGGAATTGCGAGAGGCAGTTATTCTGAGAGATCTGGAAGAATTGACTTACGAGGAAATCGAAGGAATCTTGAATCTCCCGGGAGGCACTGTACGAGGCCGGATCAACCGGGGACGTGTCGAGTTGGCCAAGTGCCTCAGAAGACAACAGTTATACTCTCAGAATGTCTTGGCCTGATCAGGGCGGATGCTTCACTTCGGGCTAGGGGAAGGTGGTTGGCTCATCTGCTGCCTCTACCATAGATGAGACGGTGACCTTATTTCTGAATGGTGCGGCCACTTTCTTTTACGCCGCGGTCTACTTCAGGATTAGACGGAGTCCACACGCATTTCTGGCTCATCCCTGTATGGTTCAGCGAAAGAGTCGACTGTTTTTCCTCACGACCCCGCATCGCGAACGGCACAATTCATTTGGCTGATGATGTCGAGGTATGCTAGTGTTGCCGCTATCAAAAAGCGATGACTGATTTTTTTCAACAACAAATCTCCACGACTGTGGAGGGCAAGGAAAAGGTTACAGATGCCAAAGTATCTCTACCAAGCGTCCTACACCGTGCAGGGAACAAAAGGACTATTGCAGGAAGGAGCTTCCCGGCGGCGGACGGAAATTCAAAAGATGCTGAAAGCGGTCGGGGGAAAAGTGGAGGCTCTCTATTATGCCTTCGGAGATTCAGACGTTTTCCTGATTGTTGATTTGCCCGACCATGCCAGTGCAGCAGCAGTCTCGCTGGCTGTGAATGCCAGCGGGGCAGTAGGTCTGAAGACGACAGTCCTCCTCACCACGGAGGAAATGGATGAGGCCGCAAAGAAGACGGTCAACTATCGCCCACCAGGCCAGTAAGATAGTAACCAGACCAAGGGGGTCAGGATGATCCCCTAATTTCTCGTCTGGTTTGGCAGTGTCCCGATTCTCCCGGGCCCGAAGCCAATTACATTGGCCCCTGAGGCGGGGTCGAGGCATGCCTCTTATTCTGCAGGCTACGACGCTCTGGGCCCCTTGATCCTGGGGAAATAAAGCCACAGGTGCCCCAGGTTGTCGTTTTCCCCGAAGATGATCTCGCCATCACGTCCTGTGACAGCATCGCCGAACACATAACCATAGCGCCGGCGCTCAACTACAGAAAGGGCCACACCGAGATTAGCAACCTGCCCGAGAGCCGGGTCGTAACAGAACATTTTGGCCAGGTCCGGACCGCAGAATCCGAAGACACGACCGTCAAATGTCACTGCCATTGGCCCCGCAGGCTTCAACATTGTTTGTCCGAGCAGTGTGCTGAATCCCTTTTCTTCGTCGAATGAGAAAATTCGTCCCTGGCTGTCGGCAGTGTAGAGCAAACCGGATGTCTTGTCCCTTGCCCAAAAGAGGGGCGCCTGCCCCCAGGTCCCGTCAGGCAGAGGGAATACCCTGCGCTGCAGGCTTCGCTGTTGGGGATCATATCGCCAAAGGTGGCTGGGACCATCGAGTCCAACAATGGAACCCTTGGAGGCCAGTGCAATTCGACCCAAACCGGGAACTTGCCCGACTTCCTCGATCCTTGAAGCTTCCGGATCCACACGAAACAAGTGGTGAGAAGTGACCCCAAACAGGGCATCCTTCGAGGCGCTGGAGATCGCGTGCACAATCGGTTCCCCCGTCGAAGCTTCTCCCAGATCCTCGAACTCAGGCCGCTGGAACCCCCATTCCTGGATGCAGTCATAAGGCAAGGGTTGAAGCTTGGTGGCCAGGATCCGGCCCCCGCCTTTTGAGGCGTTGACGCAGGCAAACACCTTATTGCTGCCGCAACAGACGGCAACGCACTGGGTGGCCCCCTCAATCGCCTTCAAATCGAAAACCATTCCGGTCGAGCCGTGAAACATGGCTACAAACACATGAACTCGATGACCGCTGGTGCCGCCGTAAATGATTCCTTCGGGTGTGGCGTCCAGGGCGGTAATCCGGCTTTCGTCAGCCGCAATGGGGATTGACGCCCCGGGAAAACAGGTGGGAAAAGCCACCATGTTCCCCTCTTTCATGAAGGTCCCGTGCAGAATCTCTTCCATCAGGGCCTGGGCCTGGGGAGAATTCATGTCATACTTCTTTTTCTTTTCGCTCATGAACTGCCTCCTTATCCCCACATCCGAATGGGCAAGTGGGCGTTCTTCTTCTTGCGGTCCGCCGGCATTTCGACTTTGAAAATGCCCGAGGGGTGGGAACCTACATGCCCGAAGAATAGGTCGCCGTTATGATCAACAGCGCCGCGCGAAACGTACTGGGCGAGTTCCTTCGGGTGCTCCAGGCGCGAGACTTCTTCACGCCGCAGAGTGGCTGGATCCAATCTCCAGACCACACCTTCGCGTTCCTTGTGCCCACTGGGCATCGGGTTATAGACAGGATCTCTCCAGCGCGAAGCCACATAGTAGAGCTGGCCATCACCGGCGAACGTCAATCCTCCGCAATGATCGACAAACGTATCCACCGAGACGCTCGGGTCCCTCTTTTGCGTGGCCGGTCCCAGATCCTCAACCCGGGGCCAGTCTCCTTCGTTCGGCCAGATCCGCATCAGGTAGGAGTTGGCAATCCAGGTCACCGCATAAACGCAGTCTCCATTGGGGGCTGGCGCCACATCGTAAAAGACACTGTGGAATCCCGTCTGGAATTCGGGATTGTGGGGCAGGACGAACGGCGAGTATTCCAGCCGATCGGTTTCCGGTGTGTAACGCACAAGGTGGCCGTAATCACTGGTGGTCCAGACGCGATGTTTCCGGTCCAGGAACAAGGTCTGCGAATTGACGGAGCCAATACGTCCAATGTCCCGCCGGGTACGCTTCTTCAGGTCGTAGATGATGAAATGGTCCCGCGGGTAACTGAGGGCGTAAAGCAACCCCCGCTCTTCATCGTGCAACAGGCAGCGACAGCCTTCCTTGGGGATCAGGGTGTCCCACCACTTGACCTCGTCGGATTTCGTGTCGAAGGCCAACAGGGCACTTCCCCGGAAACACCGTTTCTCGTCGTGCCAGGAAAGCCAGGGCGAATAGGCGGGCTGGTCAATCGGTGGACCCGAGAGATGGGTGGCCATGTAAAGAATGCCGTCGTGCATTGAGGGCACAAAGCTATAATGGATCTTACACTGTGTTGCCTGGCCGGAATCGCCCGGGTCATCGACCTTTTCATCGATGGCAAACAGATAATCCAGCTGGTCTTTTTGCTCGTTGTACCGAACCACCTTGACGACACCCCCCGGGACAGATTCGGCACACGCGGCAGCATAGATGCGCCCGTCTGGCCCGACGGAAAGCGACCAGCAGGTGTCGGAATCCGGATGCCGGGTAAATTCGTACCAGCGAACTTTGTAAGGGCTGGAAATCTTCTGGTGTTTCTGTGGGGCCGTTTCGGCGGGCCTGCCGGGTGCCTGCGGTAATCCAACTGCTGCTGATAATAAACCTGCACTGCCCTTGAGAAAATCACGCCTGCCAAGGGGGGATAACATTAGCGACCTCCTTTTGCTGTCTTGGCCTGTTTGACGAGATTTATGCCCCTGTATTCGCGACAAAAAATTCCGTCTCGAATCTTAATCGGCTTCGGGGATGAAAACAACCCTTATGAATGATTGGTTTAAAAAGAATGGAAGAGTCTGTGATCCGGCCGTTGATTTAAAGGCCCGCGGCCTATTTCTTTTGTGAAAATCCCTTTTGGGGTAGCCACGCTGACTGCGTTGTTTGCGGGAGGCGCGGGCTTTTGAATTTACGGAAAACCCACGGCTCGCAGGATGCGCTCGCCGTGGCTACCAATGCCATTTTCATCGGCGGTGGTGAACTTGAAAAGGTCATGGGGCACTTTTATGGAAATCGGGTTGTGCCAGCCACGATAGA
>JBGPHY010000268.1:0-7485 GCA_041484625.1 Terriglobia bacterium
CGCCAGTATATCACTTGCTCTTGCAAGTCCGTCCATGGAAATCTCGTGACAAGTTGCCTGCTCGAACTCCGGCCGGAAGCGGAAACTACAGCCCGATTGGCGCGAGAAGATCGCTGCCAACAAGATTCCCGGTGACTGCCATGCGTGCCTGAGTCCCGGCTTCCCTATCTCCTCCCAGCCTGCCGTTCTTGACATGCCCGGATGATCCTATATAATAGCGCACCGGTGTCATTTGACTGGAATCCCAGAGCTTGAGCGGTTCTTGACAAGGGGCCTTCATGAAAATCCATGAATACCAGGCTAAAGCTATCTTAGCCAAATACGGTGTGCGAGTGCCGCGGGGGGAAGTTGCCTACACCAAGGAAGAAGCTCGGGAAGTCGCCAAGAGACTTGGTTTCCCGGTGGTCGTCAAAGCCCAGATTCACGCCGGAGGGCGTGGCAAGGGAGGAGGGGTCAAGCTGGCGAATTCAGCCGACGAGACCGAATCGATCGCCGACAAAATGCTGGCCAGCAGGCTCGTCACGCCTCAAACCGGGCCGGCCGGCCGGATCGTCAAGCGTGTGCTGATCGAAGAGGGTTTGCGGATCCAAACCGAATATTACCTGGGGATCGTGATCGACCGGACCTCCTCCAAGCCCGTGTTCATGGCCAGCAAGGCGGGTGGCATGGAGATTGAGAAAGTTGCCGAAGAGACTCCGGAACTGATCTTGAGAGAACCGGTCGAGATCAGCCTCGGGTTGACACCCTTCCAGTCCAGGAAACTCGCATTCGGCCTGGAATTGCCGACATCCCTGGTCAACCAGGCCGCGGGATTCATGAGGGCTCTCTACCAGGCGTTCCAGGAAACTGACGCCTCCCTGGCCGAGATCAACCCGTTCCTGCTGACGGCCGATGGGACCTTTTATGCCTTGGATGCCAAGCTCAACTTCGATGACAATGCCCTTTACCGCCATCCAGACATCAAGGAGTTGCGAGACCTGGATGAAGAGGAACCGCTTGAGATTGAGGCCAACAAGCACGGATTGAATTACATCAAGTTAGACGGCAATGTGGGGTGCATGGTGAACGGTGCGGGACTGGCTATGGCCACGATGGACATCATCAAGCTGGCCGGGAGCTCTCCAGCCAACTTCCTGGATGTCGGCGGCGGTGCCAGCTCCGACCAGGTGAAGAATGCATTCTCCATCATTTTGTCCGACCCCAATGTGAAGGCCGTGCTGATCAACATCTTCGGCGGAATCATGCGGTGTGACATTGTGGCCCAGGGCGTGGTGGAAGCTGCCAAGGCTATCCAATTGAAGGTCCCTGTGGTGGTCAGGCTGGAAGGGACGAATGTGGAAACGGGACAGGAGATTCTTCGCTCTTCCGGCCTGAAATTGACAGTGGCTCAGGGAATGAAAGATGCCGCCGAGAAGGTAGTGGCTTTGGCCAAAGCCAGTTAGTATCTGAGAAAGGGGTCAGGTCATTTGAGTATCCTGGTCGACAAAAACACGCGGCTGATTGTTCAAGGGATCATGGGCAGAGAAGGAACCTTTCATACGTTGCAGGCCAAGGCTTATGGTACAACGGTGGTAGGCGGAGTAACGCCGGGCAAAGGTGGGACTCTTCATGAAGGGATGCCGGTGTTCAACACGGTCGCGGACGCCCGCAGCCGGACGGGAGCTAATGCCACCGTCATCTTCGTCCCTCCCCCCTATGCGGCAGATGCCATCATGGAGGCGGCGGATGCCGGGATCGAACTGGTGGTCTGCATCACTGAAGGGATCCCCACCTTCGACATGATCAAAGCTTTCAACTTCGTCTCTGCCCGCAAGACCCGGTTAATTGGGCCGAATTGCCCCGGCATCATCTCGCCGGGAAAGTGCAAGGTCGGCATCATGCCCGGCGCCATTCACAAGGAGGGGTCGGTCGGAGTCATTTCCCGGAGCGGGACGTTGACATACGAAGCTGTCGGCCAGCTCAGTTCCCGCAATATCAGACAGTCCACCTGCATTGGGATTAACAACGACCCTATCATTGGCACCAGTTTTATCGATGCCCTGGAGCTGTTCAACGAAGATCCGGAAACTAAGGCTGTGGTCATGATCGGAGAGATTGGCGGAACTGCTGAGGAAGCCGCTGTCGAATTCATTCAGAAGCACGTTCATACGCCTGTGGTTGGGTTCATTGCCGGACAAACTGCCCCCCCTGGTCGACGCATGGGACATGCCGGCGCCATCATCAGCGGCGGCAAAGGGACGGCTTCGGACAAGATGCAGGCCATGCGAGCTGCCGGAATCCATGTGGTGAACAGTCCAGCAGCAATCGGCGAGGCGGTCGCAGAGCTCCTGAGAAATTAACCGTAAGGCAGTCGGAGAGCAAACAGGAAAATTTACTTCGGAGGCATATGGAGTGGGCCTGGAACGAACATTGACCATCATTAAACCCGACGGGGTCCAACAAAGGAATATCGGCGACATTATCAAGCGGCTGGAGGAAAACGATCTAAACATCCGGGCAGCCCGATTCCTTCAACTAAGTCCTCAGGAAGCTGAAGGCTTCTACGCAGTGCATCGTGAAAGAAATTTCTTTAGCGGCCTAGTCCGCTATATGAGTTCCGGACCGATCCTGGTCATGGTTTTGGAGGGGGAGGGGGCCATTAATCGCCTTCGGGACTTGATGGGGGCTACGGATCCCACAAAAGCCGCGGAAGGCACAATCCGCAAGCTGTACGGGACTTCGATCGAGAGAAATGTAATTCACGGCTCAGACGGCCCCGATACAGCCCGGGTCGAAATCGGCTATTTTTTTAGTTCGATGGAATTGGTTTGAATGCCCTATGGGTAAGATCTTCATCATGGCCGGGGTAATCCTGATAGACATCGGCTTGCTTCTGACCATGTTGTCGCATTTCTCGTTCTTCAGACTGGGAAGGCTGTCGGGTGACATTTATATAAGGCGGGGGAGTTTCAGCTTTTACTTCCCGCTGGTCATCTGTCTCCTGCTCAGTCTTCTATTGACCCTGGTGTTTTCTCTCGTCTCAAGAAAGTGAACTCTCCGCCCCCCAGGAAAATCTACAGCGTCTCCGAAATTACTTCCCGAATCAAGGACCTGCTTGAAGTCGAATTCCCTGATGTCCTGGTGGAGGGGGAGATCTCGAACTTCACGGCAGCCAGTTCCGGTCACATGTATTTCGTATTGAAGGATAAGGGCGCCCAAATCAAGTGTGCCTGTTTCAGGCAGCGGGCCCGCTACCTGAGATTCAAACCTGAAGACGGCCTCAGTGTGATCGCCTCCGGCCGGGTAGGAGTCTATGAACCCCGCGGGGAATATCAGCTCTATGTCGAGACTCTCGAACCCAAAGGAATCGGGTCACTGCAGCTGGCTTTTGAACAACTCAAGGCCAAACTGCAAGCCGAAGGTCTCTTTGACGCCGCCCGGAAGAAACCTCTTCCGTTGCTCCCCCGAACTATCGGCATTGTCACTTCGCCCACAGGAGCAGCCCTGCAAGACATCCTCAGAATTCTGGGTCGTCGCCACCACAGTTTGAGGGTGGTGATCTATCCTGCCAAGGTACAGGGGGAAGGGGCAGCCCATGAGATTTCTTCCGGCATCGCGTATCTCAACACGAGGGAAGATATCGATGTCTTAATCGTCGGGCGCGGGGGAGGATCAATAGAGGACCTCTGGGCTTTCAACGAGGAGATTGTGGCCCGAGCCATCGCGGCATCCCGAATTCCGGTGATTTCCGCGGTGGGTCATGAAATTGATTTCACCATTGCCGATTTTGTCGCTGATTTGAGAGCCCCGACTCCCTCAGCCGCTGCCGAACTAGTCGTCCTCAAGAAGAGCGAATTCAGCGAAAGGGTCAACGGCCTGGAACAGCGTCTGGGCCGGTCCTTCCGATACTTTCTCAGCCTCCTGCGAAACAGCGTTCTTTCCCTCTCTTCGGATCGCGCCTTTGCCTCAGTGGAAGGCCAACTCCAACGATACCAGCAGCGGGCTGACGAGTTGGCATTTCGCATGGAGAGTGCCATGAAAAAGGGGCTGACGACCTTTCAGACCCGCCAGAGAATGGTTCTTTCCTTCCTGCAGCGATTTGATCTGTTGGAAAGAATCCGCCTGAGAAAAAACGGGGTTCAGGTGCACCAGGATCGACTGATTTCTCGTCAGCATTTCCTCCTGCATAGCTTTAGGAGCAGAGCCAGTATACTGCAACGTGCCTTGCAGGCCCTGGATCCAGAGGCTGTCCTCGAAAGAGGGTATGCGATTTGTCGTGATGCTCAAGGGAACATCCTCAAGACGGCTCGTTCTCTCAAGGTGGGAGACCTTTTTTCGGTCACCCTGGCGGAAGGGGATATCACGGGTAAAACAGAGAAGGTCAACTTGCAATCCGATGCTGAGGTGGAGCATGAATAAGAAAATGGAATTCGAAACGGCGTTACAGCGGCTGGAAGAAATTGTAAAGGCATTGGAAAGTGGCGAATTGACCCTGGCTTCGTCCCTGGAATTGTTTGAAGAAGGCATCCAGCTCTCCCGCTTTTGCCATAGCAAGCTGGACGAGGCCGAACGCAGGGTAGAAATCTTAGTCAAGAAGTCTGACGGGAGCCTGGAAGCCCAGCCCCTCGAACCTGAAGGAGAAGCTTCCGAAAGATAAAACCATTTAGTTTTGCGTCCCATTCGGACTAGAATGGGTGAATGGATATCGACCAAGAAAGGATCCTCCTGAACCATGAGTTCTGAGAACCAGAACTTCCCTCTCCTCTTTAGAGTCAACAGCCCTGCTGACCTGCGGAAATTGGACAGCAATCAACTCAACCAGTTAGCGGAAGAACTCCGAGGGTTCATGATTGAGACGATTTCCAAGACCGGCGGGCATCTGGCCTCCAGCCTGGGCACGGTCGAACTCACGGTGGCGCTCCACTATGTGTTCAACACTCCCGAAGACCTGCTGGTTTGGGACGTTGGACATCAGGCCTATGGTCACAAGATCCTCACCGGGCGACGCGATCAGTTCCACACCCTGCGCCAGTATGGCGGGATTTCCGGGTTTCCGCGACGCGAGGAGAGCCCGTACGACGTTTTCAATGTGGCCCATGCCTCGACCTCGATTTCGGCAGCCCTGGGTATGGCAGTCGCTCGCGATCTCCAGGGCAAGGATCACCACGTTGTCGCCATTATCGGGGACGGGGGATTAACGGGTGGTCTGGCGCTGGAGGGGATCAACCAGGCAGGACACTTGCAGAGGAAGCTGTTGATTATCCTGAACGATAACGAGATGTCGATCTCTCCCAACGTGGGTGCCATTGCGGGTTATTTGAACCGGATTGTCACCGGCCAGGTCTATAACCGCTTTAAGAAGGAAGTGGAGTCCATGATCCTGGCGGTGCCGCGTATCGGGCGTCGCCTCTTGAAGATCACCAAAGAGACGGTCGATGCCATGAAGACTTTCATGGTGCCGGGACTGCTCTTCCATGAACTGGGTTTTGACTATATTGGCCCCATCAACGGTCACCACATAGACACCCTGGTGGAGACCTTGAATAAGGTCAAGCACAATGCGGCTCCGACGATCCTCCACATCGTCACCAAGAAAGGGAAGGGCTGGCCGATTGCCGAATCCTCGCCCATCAAGTATCACGGTCCGAGCTCTTATGATCCTCAGACGGGGGCCTTTTACCCCAGCCCGCCCGCTCCGCCCACCTACACCTCGGTCTTTGGAAAAACCATGATCCAACTGGCTAAACAGAATCCGAAAATCGTGGCCATTACCGCTGCCATGCTGGAAGGGACCGGACTGGTGCAATTCCAAAAAGAGTTCCCGGACCGTTGTTTTGACGTGGGCATTGCCGAGCAGCATGCTGTTACCTTTGCAGCCGGGTTGGCCACTCGGGGCTTCAGACCGGTTGCCGCTATTTATTCAACCTTCCTGCAACGGGCCTACGACCAGGTCATTCACGACGTCTGCCTGATGGATCTTCCTGTGACGTTCGCCATTGACCGGGGGGGCATTGTGGGCGCCGATGGCCCTACGCATAACGGCCTCTATGATCTGGCCTATCTGCGGGCGGTTCCCAACATGATTGTCATGGCCCCCAAGGACGAAAACGAGCTCCGGCACATGCTTTATACCTCCCTGCAGACGCCCCACCCCTGTGCCATTCGTTACCCCAGGGCCAACGGGCTCGGGGTTGAAATAGAGGATCAGTTTCGCCTCCTGGAGATCGGCAAGGGAGAGTTGCTCGAGGAGGGCCAGGACTTCGCCATTATCGCCCTGGGCAGTATGGTTCATCCTTCTCGCAAGGCGGCTGAGAAGCTGGCCGCCGAGGGCATCTCGGCTTCCGTGGTGAACGCCCGGTTCGTCAAGCCGCTGGATGAGGAACTGATCAGTTGCCTGGCGCAGGAGAAATCCTTCCTGGTCACCGTGGAGGAGGCTGCCCTGATGGGGGGATTCGGAAGTGCTGTCATGGAACTGTTGGAGAGTCTGAACTTGCAGACATGCAGGGTTCTCCGTATCGGCGTTCCAGACCGATTGATCCCGCACGGCAGCCCGGCACTGCTCCACGCCAAGTACGGGATTGACGCGGATGGGATCTTTGAGAGAATCAAGGCCTTCATCCGCGAGCAATACTCAGGTAAGACCCGGCGTTCCAGCAAAGCCGGTGTCAGATCCAACCGTTCGCAGGAATCTTGACCGCCAGAGAAAGAATCGACAAGCTGCTCGTGGATCGCAGGCTGGTTAAGAGCCGCCAGCAGGCACAAGCCTTGATCCTGGAAGGTGCCGTTCTGGTCGATGAAGTACGCGTCGACAAACCTGGAATTCGCGTCCCCGCCTCTGCCAACGTCCGACTGAAATACTCGCCCTTGCCTTACGTGTCCCGAGCCGGACAGAAGCTTGCGAAGGCTTTGGATGTCTTTGTTCCAGACGTAGCGGGTATTGTGTGCCTTGACATCGGAGCGTCCACCGGCGGATTTACGGATTGCCTTCTGCAACGCGGGGCCCGGCGGGTTTATGCGGTCGACGTGGGCCATAATCAACTCGATTGGAAGCTTCGCATCGACCCGCGAGTCGTCTGCCGCGAAGGCCTCAACGCTCGCTACCTGAAGTTTCCGGACATCGGAACTCAGGTGGATTTGATCACCCTGGATGTGTCATTTATTTCGCTCACCCTGATCTTGCCCGTTCTGCGGCCATTCCTGAAAGCTGGCGCACGAGTGATCTGCCTGATTAAGCCCCAGTTTGAAGTGGGCAAGGGAGAGGTCGAAAAGGGAGGACTGGTGACAGACCCGAAGAAGCACCAACAGGTGATTGAAAAAATCAGGCAGGCCGCCGAGGCGGAAGACTATCGCCTCATGGGAGTGCTGGATTCCCCTATCCTGGGAGCCGAGGGCAACAAGGAATTCCTGATGGGGCTGCAAGCAGAATGCTAAAGCTTCACCGACAATGGCCGCAGTTTGAAGGTCAGGCTTCAACCGGCACTGCCTGAAGGCGGAACTCCGAACCCC
>JBGPHY010000269.1:0-7467 GCA_041484625.1 Terriglobia bacterium
AACTCACCCCACACGACCTTGAGGAACGAGCTCGCTGGCTCATCCTGATGCGCTGGATTGCCTGCCTGAGCGTCCTGGCTGTTATCTGGATCCTGTCCGCTAGGTCAAGCTTGCTATCGAACCCACGCCCGCTCTTCGCGGTGGCGATCGCGATGGTGGCCTACAACCTCCTCTTCGGGACAATCTGCAGGAGACGCAAGCGGATTCATGAGGCCCGACGAAGTGCCAGACTCCTTATCGTTCTTCAAATCAGCCTCGATCTTGTCTCCTTGACCCTCCTTCTCTATTTCGCCGGACTCCCACTGAATCCGTTTATCCTCTATTACGTCTTCCATATCATTATCGCCAGCATCCTTCTTCCCGGATGGGTCCCTTACTTCCTGGCGCTGCTGGCGACATGCCTTGTGGGTTTGATTCTCCTTCTTCAAGAGTACCATTTGATTGCGTTGTATCCGTTGGCCTTTTCCTGGCTCGTCATACAGAGTAGCCCTGGGACCGCTGCCGGCTACTCCCTTTATATCTGGGGGGTTCTGCTGGCGTTGGCGAGTACGCTCGGGATTACCGTTTATTTTACGACCACGGTCTCTCGGTATGTGGAGAGGGTCCAGACACAGATGCGGCATCACCAGAAGATGCTCGGCATCGGTCAACTCGTCGCAGGTTTTGCGCATCAGGTCAGCAACCCGCTCGACGGCCTCCAAAACGGGCTGCGTCAGATCGGCCAAGGCATTCGTGGAAACCGGACCCTCGAAGAAACCATACCAAAGATGATGGCAGCGCTGGGACGGATTGAGAAGGTGGCACGGAGATTGCAGGAGTTTGCACGCCCACAGGGACTCGAACTTCAGGAATGCGACGTCCCTGGAGCAGTGGAGGCAACGCTTCAGCTCTTCGGAAAAACCCTGAGCGAACAGAAAGTGACCTTCGAGAAGGATCTTATGCAGGTGCCTCCTGCATGGGGCGATCCCTATTCGGTGGAGGAGATCATCTTCAACCTCTGCACGAACGCGCTGGATGCAATGCCGGAAGGCGGCAAACTCATGCTACGAACATTCACCGTGGAACGCCCCGATGTCAGCCCCGACGGTTGTGTCGCCATTGAAGTAAATGATAGTGGCCAGGGGATTCCTCCAGACCGGATGGAGAAGATCTTCGAACCGTTCTTCACAACCAAATCAGAGGGCGGAGGCACCGGGCTCGGTCTCAGTCTATGCCGCATGCTTCTCTCAGAAATGGGAGGTCAGATCGAGGTCGAAAGCACCCCGAACAGGGGCTCTACGTTTCGGATCCTGCTGGCCAAGGCCGGTGGAAGATCGAGATCCGCAGTGATGAGAATCGCAGGGCTGGATGACGGAGGCCCGAAAGGATGAGAATCCTGGTCGTCGATGACGAGGAGATGAAGAGGCTCTCCCTGGGTCGAGACCTCGAGGCCTGGGGGCACAACGTTACGTTGTGCGCCCATGGCCTCCAAGCCTGGGAATGCCTCCAACGCTCCCTCGTCGATGTTGTCATCGCCGACCTGAAGATGCCAGGCATAGACGGGCTCGAGCTCCTAAAGAAGATCAAGTCTGGCATCAACGCGGGGTGCGACGTCGTCATGATCACCGCTTACGGAAGCATCCCCGTGGCTGTGGAAGCCATGAAACAGGGAGCTTTCGACTTCATCACAAAACCGTTTCCAAACGAACAGATCCTTCCCATTCTCCAGCGCATCGAGCAGCTTCACGCGGAGCCAAGCCAGAAAGGCCACCCCACGTCAGAAGAAACCTTGATGGAAATCGAGAGTGTGCTGGTGGGCAGTTCTGCCTCGATGTGTCGGATCCGCGAGCTGGTCGAGATCTGCTCCCGCAGTAACTCAAACGTGCTTCTCACGGGAGAAACGGGAACGGGCAAGGATCTTGTGGCCTCGGTCATCCACAAACGGAGCAGCCGCCACAGAAATCCTTTTGTGAAAGTCTGCTGCGTTATCTTTCCTAGTGAATTAATCGCCAGCGAGCTTTACGGCCACGAAAAGGGAGCGTTTACCGGGGCCGATCGGACCCGGACCGGCAGGTTCGATCTTGCGATGGGCGGCACCCTTTACTTTGATGACGTGGATGATATCATCCTGGATGAGCAGGTCAAGCTCCTTAGGGTCATCGAGGAGAGGGTTTTCGAGCGCGTTGGAGGCAGCGTCACGATTGCAGCCGATATCCGGATCATCGCCTCCTCCAAAAAAGATTTGCTCGAAAAGATCACAGAAGGGACCTTCCGCGAAGACCTCTATTACAGGCTCAACGTAATGCGAATCGATGTCCCGCCCTTAAGGGAAAGGATGGAGGATCTCCCCCAGTTGGTCAGCCACATTGTGCAGAAGATATCGGGAAGCGAGGGATGGGTGATCGATGCCGAGGGGATAGGGGTCCTCGCCTCGTACCACTGGCCTGGAAATGTCCGCGAGCTGCGCAATCTTCTTGAGCGCACTTACCTGACTGGCAAGGGAGCCGTGACGGCGGAACAGCTTTTTCACCAGATCCGATTCGGTAACGGCAGATCAAAAGTGGACACTGGATTCAATCAGAGGGTCGATCGGTTTGAACGGGAACTCCTCCTGGGTGCTCTCAGAGCCGCCGGAGGAAACAAAACCGCTGCAGCCCGCATCCTGGGAATGAAGCCCTCCACCTTCCGCGACAAACTGGAAAGACTAGGATTGTAACCGTCGACCACTTCGCCCCTCCCAGACCCCAACCTCTTCCCCCCCCCTCGGGTCATGGATTTCCGTGATCTACCACGGAATTCCGTGCATTGAACACACCCATCCAAGAACCTCCGAGGAGGGCACAAACACATAACGACCTGATTCAAAAGAAGATCTTCATTAACGCTTGGATCTCCCCAACCTGGCACTCTCCGTGCTGCGATTTTTCCAGCAGCCGGACCGGCTTCAGTCCACTCCTTCCTGTGTTCCGGCTGGCTTCTTGAAACAAACAAGTGCTCGCAATCAGGCGAGCTGGAGGGACGGAATGAATGCCACCCAAGAGAGAGAGCTCACCAAGGAATTCCTCCAGCGCGTACATGCCATCCCAAACGGTGAAAAGATCGACCAGTGCCTTCAATGTGGGACTTGCTCCGCCTCGTGTCCGACCAGTGCTGCGATGAAATATCCCCCCAGGAAGATTCTGGCGGCGCTCCGAGCAGGAAAGCTCATCGAAGTTTTCGAATCCCCCACGGTATGGCTCTGCGCTTCCTGCTACTCGTGCACGGTTCGTTGCCCGGCAGGAATCCCGTTCACGGAAGTTATGTACGAACTGAAGCGCCTGGGAATCACAAAAGGACTCCTGGGCAAGAGAACAAACGGGCCTGCTATGGCGGAGACGTTCGTAGATGGAGTATACAAACGCGGAAGGAGCGCCGATGCTGAGCTCATCTGCCGCTATATATTGCGGGCCCACCCAGCCAAAGTTTTTTCCTTCGTCCCGTTGGGGTGGAGGTTGTTCCGCAAAGGACGGCTCTCATTGCGCACTCACACGATCACGGGCATCGAAGGGCTTCGAAAGATGATGAACGCGATGGGGGAAGGGGATGCCCTATGAGCGCGACAACGCAGCCTGTCTATTCGTATTTCCCCGGTTGTTCTCTCGAGGCGACCAATCGAGCCTACGACGTCTCCACCCGGAACGTCGCGCGAGTGCTGGGCTTGGAGATGGTTGAGCTCGAGGACTGGAACTGTTGCGGGGCCACGCCCTACATGGCGATCGATTCCAAACGTTCTGCGTTACTTTCCGCCCGGAATCTCGCCATTTCCGAGAAGCATCGACGGGATATCGTGACTGTCTGCAGCAGCTGTTTTCTCGTCCTTCACAAGGCCAACCGTCAGTTCCACGATGATTCCTCCTTGCGCGGGGAAATCCGCCAGGCATTGCAGGCGGGAGGAATGGACTATCGAGGAAACGTGCGGGTCCGGCATTTATTGGATCTGGTCGTCAACGATCTCGGTCAGGAGGCGATCGAACGTCATGTGGTCCGGCCTCTGGAAGGCCTGAAAGTTGCATGTTACTACGGTTGCCAGCTCGTCCGCCCGTTTGGCGAAGTCGATGATCCCGAATTCCCTCGCCTGTTGGAACGACTGATGGGATGGATTGGTGCGACACCGGTCGACTTCGGAATGGGGGCGAAATGCTGCGGGGGAATACTCATGACGACCCAGCCTGAGATTGGACTAGACCTCTCCGGGAAGCTTCTCAAGCAGGCCTGCAAGGCGGGCGCTGACTGCATCTGCACGATTTGCCCGCTGTGCCAGATGAACCTCGAGGCCTATCAGGCAAGAATCTCCGCTCGGTTCGGCGAGGATTGCCGGATCCCAATCCTCTACTTCACGCAAGTTCTCGGAACCGCCCTGGGTCTCGGTCGCGATGAACTGGCGTGGGAAGACGCGTTGACTCCCGTGGAAATGGTCTTGGCCGGAAAGGGACAGAGAGGACAACATGAATAATCGGATTGGTGTCTACATCTGCCATTGCGGGACCAACATTGCTCAAACCGTCGACGTCCAGAAGGTTGCGCGATTCGTCAGCACCCTGCTAGACGTCGCCGTCGTGCGTGAGTACAAATACATGTGCTCCGAACCGGGCCAGGACCTGATTAAGAAGGATGTCAAGGAGGATGGTCTGACCCATGTTGTGGTCTCCTCCTGTTCCCCTCTGATGCACGAAGAGACGTTTCGCGGCGCCTGTCAGGATGCCGGGTTGAACCGCTTCCTCTTCCAGATGTCGAACATCCGCGAGCAGTGTTCTTGGGTCCATCATGACCGGCAGAGGGCCACGGAGAAGGCGAAGCGCCTGATCGCAGCCGCGGTTCGCCGGGTTAAACATCACCTGCCTTTGGAGCGGCAGAAGGTCCCAGTCGAGTCGAGCGTGATGGTGGTTGGCGCAGGCATCGCCGGCATTGAAGCTGCGCTGCGCATCGGCGACTCTGGCAAAACAGTTTACCTGGTGGAAAAGCAGTCGTCGATCGGGGGTCACATGGCGATGTTCGACAAGACCTTCCCGACTTTGGACTGCGCGGCTTGCATCCTGACTCCGAAGATGGTTTCAGTGGGTCAACATCCGGACATCAAGCTCTTGACTCTCTCCGAGGTCGAGGCGGTCTCTGGCTATGTCGGTAATTTCAAGGTGAAGGTGAGGGAACGCGCCCGTTATGTCACTGAGGACTGCACCGGCTGCGGCGAGTGCGTGAAGGTCTGCCCCTGTTCGCACCCCAACGAGTTCGACATGGGCATGAGCAAGCGCAAGGCCATCTACCGTTCCTTCCCCCAGGCCGTGCCGAACACCTTTGCCATTGAAAAACGGGGCGTCCCGATGTGCGAGGAGACCTGTCCAATCCACACGCGCACCCAGGGATATGTGAACCTGATCGCCGAGGGAGATTTCGCCGGCGCACTGAAGGTGATCCGCGATGTGAACCCATTCCCCGCGAGCTTGGGCCGGGTGTGCCATCATCCGTGCGAGGACCGCTGCCAGCGCGGTTACCATGACGAGCCCCTGTCGATCTGCGCCCTGAAACGATTCGTGGCCGATTGGGAGATCGATCAAGGACTTGAACCCGAACCGGTCCGCACCCAGCCGAACGGAAAGAAGGTCGCGGTGATCGGTTCCGGGCCCGCTGGCTTGACAGCCGCTTACGATCTGGCGCGCCAGGGATACAGAGTTTCGATTTTTGAGAAGTATGGCAAGCCCGGCGGGCTCATGCGCACAGGCATTCCGTCGTTCCGGTTGCCTCGTCCCATCTTGGATCGGGAAGTCAATATGATCGTGCGCCACGGCATCGATCTGCGTCTCAACGCCCCCTTGGGTGAGGCCGGCCTTACGATCGACCGCCTCTTCAAGGACGATTACACGGCGATCCTCCTGGCTTTGGGGACCACCAAGGGACGCGACCTGGGCATCACCGGTGAGCATTTGCCTGGAGTTGTGAACTGCCTCGACTACTTGCGCGAGGCGAATCTCTATGATCATGCCGAGACGGGTCAGCGTGTAGCCGTGGTTGGTGGAGGCAACGCGGCAGTGGACGCGGCGCGCAGCGCCCTGCGTCAGGGCGCCCACCATGTGATGATTCTCTACCGGCGCACGCGAGAAGAGATGCCGGCCATCGACACTGAGATCGAAACCGCCAAACATGAAAGGGTTGAGATTCGTTTCTTGGTCAATCCCGTCGAGATGCATGTGAGGCCTTCGGGCCGCGTAGCCCACATCACGTGCCAGAAAATGCGACTCGGTGAGCCGGACGAAGGAGGGCGCAGGCGGCCCTTTCCCATCGAAGGAGAGTTTGTGGACTTTGAGGTTGACCAGGTCATCCTCGCCATCAGCCAGCTTCCAGACCTCGACTTCCTGGTCAAAGACAAGGACTTCGATTTGACGAAGTGGGCTACTCTCAAGGCCGATCCCTACACCTGTGAGACAGGTAAGGCGGAAGTCTTCGCTTGCGGGGATGCCGTCACCGGTCCCAGCACGGTGGTGGAGGCCATGGCCTCGGGCCGTCAGGCGGCCACGGCGGTGGATCTGTACCTCCAGGGGGTGGATCTCGAAGTCCTGCGACGAGAAACCCATCGCCCACACGAGTTGCCCCTGATGGACAATGTCCGGAAGCCTGACCTGCCTCGCAAGAACCGCGTACGGATCCCGCTGAACCAAGAGGCAGGCATCTCTTTCGAAGAGGTCGAGATGACTTTCACTCCGGAGCAAGCGAGGGAAGAAGCCAGCCGTTGCCTGGTGTGCGGTGGGTGCTCCGACTGCCGCCGCTGCTCGGACGCCTGTGATCGCAAGGCGATCGATCATCTCATGGCCGATACGATCCACGAACTCAACGTGGAGGCAATCATTGTCGCCACCGGTTTTGAGACATACGATCTCAAGAAGCTCCCGCGTTACGGATACGGCCGATATGATAACGTGATCAGCGCTTTGGAGTTTGAGCGCCTCTGCCATGCCAGCGGTCCCACCGGTGGCAAGATCCTGACCAAGCAAGGCGAGGATCCCAAGTCGGTGGCTATCCTGCACTGTATCGGAAGCCGCGACGAGAAGCACCTGGAGCATTGCTCCCGCGTCTGCTGCATGTATTCGCTCAAGTTCGCACACCTCGTTAAGGAACACACCCAGGCGGACGTATACAACTTCTACATTGACATTCGCGCTAACGGAAAAGGGTACGAGGAGTTCTACAAACGGGTGCTGCGGGAGGGAGTCCACTTCATCCGTGGCAAGGCCGCGGAAGTGACCAACGTGGCCGAAAACCCCAATGAGGAAGGGAAGCTCGTTGTCGTGGCCGAGGATACCCTGATGGGCGCCACCCGCCGCATCCCGGTGGATCTGGTCATCTTATCTCCAGGATTGAAACCTCGATCCGACGCACTGGAGGTCGCTCATACCTTCTCCTTAGGGTGCACACAGGGAGGGTTCTTCCTCGAGAAACACCCGAAGCTGACACCCATAA
>JBGPHY010000270.1:0-7465 GCA_041484625.1 Terriglobia bacterium
CACAGAGAACGACGACGAGGACGGGGATACTCAATAATATGGCGTAATCCGCCAGTCACGGGTGTGGGCTCCGTCAGGAGCCAGATATTTGTAGCCAAAGAGACCAATCTAGAATCCCGTCGCTTTCTTGAATTTCCCCTCGCCTAATCGTTAATCTTGCGGTAAAAGTGAGGGGGATCACGGCGCAATCGACGACCTGGTAATACGCAGAAGTCTTCTTGAATCTTTTTCACTATGCCTGAATCTAAAGCAACAGAAAAGGAATTGGATTGGGTCGAAAGAGCCCAATCCGGTGAGCTGGATGCGTTTGAATCCCTGGTCAGCCTTTACGAAAAAAAGATCTACAACGTGGCTTACCGCCTCCTCGGGAACCGGCAGGATTCTGAGGATGTACTCCAGGAAACTTTCCTCAAGGCCTTCGGGCATCTGGCTCAATTCAGGAAAGAGTCGAGCTTTTATACCTGGATTGTGCAGATTGCGGTGAACGCGTCCTTGCAGCGGCTCAACCAGCGTCGGAAATGGCCGACTGTGTCTCTGGATGAGAGCGACGAACCTGAAGATGAGACCCCCTATCATCCCCGCGAGGTTGTGGCATGGGAGGAAGATCCCGAACGGATTTACTCTCAAAACGAGATCCGGGAGATATTGAACGAGGCCATTGCTTCGCTTCCGATGATTTACCGGACTGTTTTCATTCTCAAGGACATGGAGAATCTGCCGGTTGAGGAGGCAGCCCAGATCCTGGGGGTTTCCCTGCCAGCGGCCAAGTCGCGGCTAATTCGGGCAAGGCTGGAACTTCGGGAACGACTCGGGAAGTTCTTTCGGAAAAGGGGGGCCGCCGGAATTCCGGTTGAACACTCCCACGGGCATTAGAGGCAACAGCGTATGAACTGTGGACGATTACTCGAAGAACTGAATCTGTACATAGATGGCAGCCTTGAGAAGAAGCTCTGTGAGCAGTTGGAGTACCATCTCAAGGATTGCGATCGCTGTCGAGTGGTCATTGATACCACTCGAAAAACGATCACTCTCTATCGCGACCAGGACCCCATCGAAATTCCCTCCCAGGTTCGAGATCGCCTGCATCAGGCAATCCGCTCCCATTGGAAACAGCCCCATAAGAATTCTTGAATCGTTTCCCGACCTCTCGAATCTATACACAGCGAACCGAATAATCCCCGGATCGGGACCGATCCGAATCTTCGGGAGTCCAGAGAACCTCAATGAAACGTCAATCTGCCTCAACAGGTGTACATCGCATGAAGCCTCTTATTCTCGTCCTTTTGATGGCCGGGACAGTGCCGAGGGTATTGGCCCAAACCTCCGGGGAACCGTTGACGCTGGAAAGAGCAGTACAACTGGCTCTAGAGAACAACAACCTGGTGAAGGCAGCTGAGGAGGGTGTTCTTGCTGCCGAGGCGCGTATCCGTTTTGCCAATTCTAGCTATTTTCCCAAGATCAATTTCGACCAGAATTCCACGCGGGGGAACAATCCGGTCTATGTATTTGGAAGTTTGCTGACCCAACGGCGTTTCACGGCAGGAGATTTTGCGCTTGACAAGTTAAATACCCCCCCTCCTCTGAACAATGTCCAAAACAAGTTCTCTTTCACACAGTTGGTCTTTGATTTTGGAAGGGTCCGCAAGGGGGTGAGATTATCCAGAGTCGGGAGAGAAGTGGCGGAGAAAGACCTGGCGAAGACCCGGTCTGTCCTGGTCTTCCGGGTCATGAAGGCATACTTCCAAGTCCTGCTTTCGGAGGAGATGGTCAAGGTGGCCGAGGAAGCAGTGAAAAGCGGGCAGGCCGATCTCAGCAAAGCGGAGACTTCATTGAAGGCCGGTCTGGCAGTGGAATCCGATGTCCTGAGCATGCGCGTCCACCTGGCTTCCCAGAATGAAGAGCTGGTCAAGGCACGCAATCAGCGCCAGCTGGCTTACTCTAATTTGAATTTCGAAATGGGTATGCCGCTCGGGCAGACCTATACACTATTGCTGCCGCGCAAGGTCGCCGTTGTGGATGCTTTGGACCTTGCAGAGCTGCAAAAGCAGGCTCTGGAACTGCGGCCGGACTACAAGCAGGCTCAGCTCGCCAGCCAAAGTACTGAGCTGGCCGTGGAATCGGCCCGGGGAGAATTTTGGCCTGTCGTGAGTGCGGTTGGGAGCTGGGAAACCGACAGCAACAAGTACTTCAGTGCTCCGGGGAACAACTGGCTGGTGGGGGTGAATGTCCACTTCAACATTTTCAGCGGTCGTGCAGACCAGGCCCGCCTGGCAGAGAGTCGGTCTCAGGAGCGCCGCCAGCGCGCCATGCAAGAGCACCTGGCCCAAGCCATCCGGTTGCAGGTTCAGCAGGCATACCTGGAACTGGACACCGCCGCACAACGCATCACCGTGAATGAACAGACATCGGCCCAGGCCGGGGAGAGCCTGCGGATCATCCGGAACCGCTACCAGGCCGGTCTGGCGACTGTCACGGATGTTCTGAGGGCGGAGACGGCCCTGAACGGCTCCAGGACCAACTACCTGAAAGCGCAGTTTGACCAGAAGATCAGCCGGGCCAATCTTGAGCTGCAGGTTGGCCGGTTGGATGAGAATTCTGGTCTTTTACGTGAGTGATCGGTTTCGTCCTGCTTGCCATGCCGGGTGAAATGCCACTCGGGTGCAGGAGGGAACACAGTAACAGCTTATTCTCAAACCCACCAAGAGATCTATCAGAAAGGGGTGCAATCAAGAGGGGCGGACAAGAAGGGTGGTCCTGAAAGGACGAAAGAGATTAGCCAAGGGGTTGAGCGACGACGATGTTGCCGCGATACCCCTGGTAACGGATTCCCAACGGGTTAGCACCCTGGAGGGGTGCCGGACTCTTCTGGCACCCTTCCAGGGTGCCCGCTTGTTGAGATACGTGTTCCAGGGGCGGCGCGCAAAGCGCGGGGGACCGCCGTCCCCGCCCCTTTTGAATGCACCTATCAGAGAGGCACTTTCGATGAAACCAGCTTTTGAAGCAGTCCTAATCTTTGGCCTGTCGGCCATCGTACCCTCCTGCACTTCGGATCACCGGAGAGAAGGCCCGCAGGAGGAAGGCGGCGTCTCCCGGGTAAAAGTGGAGCTGACCGCTCCAAGGGAAGGACAGCGGATATACAAGGCTCCCGGGACGGTTCGCGCTGCGACTACGGCTCCTCTGTCCAGCAAAATAATGGGAACAGTCCTGGAAGTGAGAGTCCGGGCCGGCGACAGGGTCAAGGCCGGGCAGGTTCTGGCGATGATTGACGCGCGCGAGACCGAGGCCATGGTCAAGAAATCGGAAGCCGGTATGCAAGAAGCCAGCATGGCTCTCCAGGAAATCGACAAGAGTCTGGAAGCGGCCCAGGCCAACCTTCGACTGGCCTCCAGCACGCTCCAGCGCTTCCAGGAACTGGCGAACGAGAAATCCATCAGCCCGCAGGAATTTGACGAGGTCCGAACACGGCATCAGGCGTCGGCGGCAGCGGTGGAAGCCCTGCAAGCCCGAAAACAGCAAGGACTGGCAAGAATCCAACAAGCCCAGTCCGATGTCAGTGCCTCTCAGGCGTTGCGCAGTTATGCTGAGTTGCGCTCACCTATCGACGGGGTTGTTGCCCAGAGACAGGCGGAGCCGGGGAGCTTGGCAATTCCCGGAATACCTCTTTTGACGGTGGAGGATTCTGGACGCTACCGATTGGAAGTCCCCGTGGAAGAGGGCCAGATTTCCAGAATCCGGCTGGGCAAGTCGGTCCCTGTGAGGGTCGATGCAATCAGCTACCCCGGAATGCAGGGGGTGGTTTCCGAGATTCAACCCTCGGCCGACCCCGCCAGCCGGACCTACCTGGTCAAGGTCAACCTGCCTCCATCCTCCGATCTTCGCTCCGGAATGTATGGCGAGGCCTATTTTGAGGTGGGGGCTTCTTCCAGGATGTGGCTCCCCAGGCAGAGCATCGTTCGGGAGGGACAGCTGGAGGGAGTCTTCGTGGTGGACAAAAGCCACGTTGCCAGGCTCCGTTTGCTCAAGCTTGGTGAGGTATCCCCCAGTGCCGTTGAGGTGCTTGCAGGGCTGGACAATGGGGAAACTGTGGTGGTTGAGGGAATGAAGACGCTACAGGATGGGAGCAAGGTGGAGGTCATCAGATGACCAGTCTCGGATTTTCGGGAAAGATGGCCCGGGCTTTCATAGATTCCAAGCTCACTCCGCTGTTCATCCTCAGTGCCGTCTTGCTCGGTTTGTTCGCAGTGGTAGTCCTGCCCCGCGAGGAAGAGCCTCAAATCATCGTCCCCATGATTGATGTGTTTGTGCAGATGCCCGGGGCCAGTGCCAAGGAGGTGGAAGAGCGCGTCACCAAGCCCATGGAGAAACTTATCTGGGAGATCCCGGGAGTGGAATACATTTACACCACTTCCAGTCCTGGCTTCGCCATGGCAGTAGTTCGTTTCTATGTAGGGGAGGACGAAGAAAGGAGCATCGTCCGCCTGAACCAGAAGATGTTTGCCAACTTCGACCTGATCCCGCCCGGGGCATCTACGCCGCTGATCAAGCCTCGCTATATTGACGATGTTCCCGTACTGGCTGTGACGCTTTGGAGCCGGCGTTATGACCACTACACATTGCGGCGCATCGCGGCCCAACTGGATGATGTAGTCAAGCAGGTGGACAATGTCTCCAACACCACGTTGATTGGTGGCCAGAGGCGGCAGGTTCGGATCACCCTGGATCCTGCACGATTGTCGGCCTACAGCCTGACGCCGTTGGCTGTCATGGGCAGGCTCCAACAGGAAAACCAGAACCTGCCGGCGGGATCTTTCTCGCAGGGGAACCGGGAATTGATTGTGGAGACCGGGGGATTCTTCCAGAGTTCAAAAGACGTAGAGAGCCTGGTAATTGCCGCCGTCGGTCAGAAACCTGTCTACCTGAGAGATGTGGCAGAGATCTCGGATGGGGCCGAGGAACCCAGTCAATATGTGTTCTTCGGAGCGGGGCCCTCTGCCTCAGTCAAACACATCCACGCTTTAGGTCATGGCAGCCAGGATTTTCCGGCTGTGACTCTGGCTGTTGCCAAACGCAAGGGGACCAATGCCGTCCAGGTGGCAGATGCCGTCCTGGAGAAGATCAACTCCTACAAAGGAACATTGATTCCCAGCGACGTGGAGATGACCGTCACGCGCCACTACGGTGACACCGCTGCTGAGAAATCCAATGAATTACTTTTCCACATGGCCATTGCAGTATTATCCGTGACCTTGCTGATCTGGCTGACCCTGGGTTTTCGGGAGTCCGGCGTGGTGGCAGTAGCTATCCCGGTGACCCTGGCGTTGACTCTGACGGTCTTCTACCTCTATGGATACACGCTCAACCGAATCACTCTCTTTGCCTTGATTTTTTCAATCGGCATCCTGGTGGACGATGCGATTGTGGTCGTGGAGAACATCGTCCGCCATAACCGGATGCCCCAGAACCAGGGCCGGGGGATGATTGAAGTGGCACTGGAAGCAGTGGACGAGGTAGGAAATCCCACCATACTGGCGACCTTCACCGTAATTGCAGCTATCCTTCCAATGGCTTTTGTGCGCGGCTTGATGGGACCTTATATGCGTCCCATTCCGGTGGGTGCGTCAGCGGCTATGGTCTTCTCCCTCCTGGTCGCATTCGTCGTCACGCCCTGGGCATCTCTGCGTCTTCTGCGGCGGCGGCCCAACCATTCCGAGGAGCATGCCGAGGGGCATGGAGAAGAAAACTGGACCACGCGGCTCTACCGGCGAGTGATGACCCCCATTCTTCACCAGCCGGTGCTACGCTGGGCATTCTTATTTGGGGTGGTGGCACTTCTCCTGGCGGCGATGTCGCTGCTGTATTTCAAAGCAGTGACCGTGAAAATGCTCCCCTTCGACAACAAAAGCGAGTTTCAGGTCATTATCGACATGCCCGAAGGAACCACACTGGAGCAGACGGCCCGGGTGGCACGGGAGATGGGAGCTTACTTGGGCACCGTCCCGGAGGTTACCGATTTTCAGACCTACGTTGGAACAGCATCCCCCTACAACTTTAACGGATTGGTTCGCCACTACTACCTGAGGCGCGGCCCCAACGTAGCCGACATCCAGGTGAATCTCCTCCCCAAACACGACCGCAAGGATCAGAGCCACGACATCAGCAAACGTGTGCGGCCCCGCCTGGATGAAATTGCCGAAGTCTATGGGGCCAGGATCAAAGTAGCCGAGGTACCGCCGGGTCCCCCTGTATTGCAGACCCTGGTGGCCGAGATTTATGGCCCGGACTATTCCCGGCAAATTGAAGTGGCCAGGCAGGTCATGGATGTGCTTGGTCACTCCCCCGGAGTCGTTGATGTGGACTGGTACGTGGAAGATGACCAGCCCCGTTACCAGTTCCTCGTCGATAAGGAAAAAGCGGCCCTTCACGGGGTGTCGACGGAACAAATCGCCAAGACTCTCCAACTCAGTCTGGGGGGGTATCCTGCCGGGTTGATCCATCAGCCTGAGGAAAAGGAAGACCTGAACATTCTTCTTCGCCTACCCCCGGCAGAGCGGTCCAGCATCGATGACCTCCGGGCCATCAAGGTCGCTGGAAGTCCCCAAAGTCCTCCGATTGCACTGGGTGAGTTGGTCCGTGTCGTGCCCACTATTCTCGACAAGAGCATCTACCACAAGAACCTGATGCCGGTGGTTTATGTAACGGCGGATGTGGCGGGTGTGGTGGAAAGTCCGGTGTACGCTATCCTCGACATGGGTCCGAAAATCCAGGATCTGCGCTTGCCGGAAGGCTATCGCATCGAGCAATTCACTGCCCACCAGCCAATGACCACCCAGAAGCTGGCCATGAAGTGGGACGGGGAATGGCATATCACTTATGAGGTCTTTCGCGATCTAGGTCTGGCCTTTGCCGCCGTGCTGGTCCTGATTTACGTGCTGGTAGTGGCCTGGTTCCAGTCGTTTAAAACTCCCGTCATCATCATGGCAGCCATCCCCTTCTCGCTGGTAGGCATTCTGCCGGCCCACAGCCTGATGGGCGCCTTCTTCACGGCAACGTCGATGATCGGGTTCATCGCGGGAGCCGGGATCGTGGTGCGAAACTCTATCATCCTGGTTGACTTCATTGAATTACGCCTCAAGCAAGGGATGCCGTTGGCTGAGGCAGTCGTGGATGCCGGGGCTGTCCGTTTTCGGCCCATGATGTTGACAGCCGCAGCCGTGATCGTTGGATCTGCCGTCATCCTGTTCGATCCTATCTTCCAGGGGCTGGCCATCTCTTTGATGGCTGGCGAGGTAGCGTCGCTCTTGCTGTCGCGCATGACGGTGCCAATTCTGTACTACATGGGCGCACGGCGGGAAGTTGAGGCATTGGCAGGGGTGAAGTAGGGTGGAGCAGGGCTGCACTCTTGACATGGATTCGTTGGGTACCGCGGAGCGGTTCTAGTTAGCAGCCGAGGGTTGGTGCGCCCCAA
>JBGPHY010000271.1:0-7448 GCA_041484625.1 Terriglobia bacterium
AGCCTCAAGGTAGTCGAAGAGACATAACCAGGCGCATTTACTCACCCGGCGAGGGAAAAGTGGAAGGATGGGTTCGGAGTTGTCCCCTGTCTCCCCCCTGGCGAACCAGACCATACTTGACTTTCAGACCCTGGGGGCTTCCGTGGAAAGGCGTCAGCACAGATTTCCACTCAATTTGGCTTGACCTTAAGGATGGTAAATGATCAACGCGAGCCGATAGGACTTGCCTCCAATCTGCCCCGCCGCTTCGGTCGGCTTTCCGTTTTCGGGAAGGACTTCGATAGCACCTCCAAAATAGATCGTTCCGTCAGTGCCAGTATCTGCGGAATTCGTGCCAATGACAATGCGGCTGTTCGGCAATCGCATCTCTCCGTGATTTTTAGTCTTGCCGTTTTGGAGGTTGAAGGTAATGAGGTGAGAGGCTCCCAAACCAGCGCTGCCAGCGTAGTCGAATTCGCGTCCGGCTGCTGCGTAGTATAGAACACGATCAAGCCCGAGGGTCAGACTGAGAGTGGCATACGGAGTCTCTCTCCGATCCTCAGAGCTGGCAATACACAATTGCCCAAGCTGGCGAATCTCGCCATCCAGCCCGGAGTAAGGGTCGAAGGAGAACAGCGTTGAGGCACTCTCCTCCACCCCGTAGAACTTCCTTGTGTACTTGTCCCAAACCACAACGCGCCAGGCGGTTTCTGATTTATTGTAATCCCGCCCCTGGGAAATGCCCTTCTGCCGGATGGGGAGCCGGATTGAAAGTTCGCGAAGGGTGTCGGTACGGGGATCGTACTTGAAGATCTGTCCCCGGCCAAAGCTGCCGTAGGCGTTTCCCCGGTCGTCAATTCCAAGACTCCGGCAAAGGGAATCCCAGTTGTTGATGCGTCCCTTGTCGGTCGTGACACCCTTTGCCACGTCGTAGTAAACGAAGTGACCTCGCGGGTCGGTAATAGCGTAGATCCGGTTGAAGAGCGGGTCGTAGTTTCCGGCGACGAAGCCCTCATGGGGGATACCGACACCGAAATCATCCACGCGGCTTGCTCTCGGGTCGTAAGCCATCCAGTGCCCTCCCGGATAGCCCTCTTTGGAGGCGTGTCGTGCGAAATTGAAATCGTAGCCGTATTGCGTTCCAAAGTAGATAAGGCCGTCCTTACCCTCTCCGAATTTCGTATGAATCTTGGCTTGAGGGCCGCGCTTCAGAAATTGCTCATCGCAGAGTTCCGTTAGAGCGCCTACGTCATGCATCTGGTCTGCCTTAGAATCGTAGCAGGCCAGGTGGCCGTCCCCGCCATGGTAGGCCAGGCCTATGTAAACCTTGCCGTCGCTTCCCGCGAGCAAGGCCGACCAGTTTCCGTCCATGCGGGCCAGACCAGGGAAGATACGATAGCCCACAGGCACGGTTCCAACGGCTGGTCCGGCAGCCCATGCCGCGCACGACAAAACCAGAAGAGACCACGGAAGGAAATGAAGCACTTTGCCTACTCCAACTGGATGGCAGCCACAACGTATGTTTTCAAACGAGGTACTGTGAATGCGAGCCTGCCGTCTTTCAGCGTCGCCGGTAGAGACTGCATGTCCTGCTCCTCTGGCGAAAGCTGCGAGATTCTAACTAGCTTCTTCCCATTAGGGATTTCCAGATTCACTTCGACATTTCTGACCGGCTGAATTGCTGTAACGTCATAATTGAGCAGGTGAACCAGCAACCTATGCTTTTCCGTTTGGACCATCAATTCAATGACAACGGTCGAAGGTGCATTGACCTCTATCGAGAAATGCCCGCCGGCAGCCCATTTGACCGCGTCGATCAATTCCTTCCAATTGACTGGCAACTTCCAATATTCGCTGGTCATGCGGGCTGCAGGCGGTTTCTCAACGGAGGGCTTGACCTCTGGAATGTAAGCAACGCGCCCTTGGCCCGCTGGGCGCCGGACAGGGGTGATTCTCAGAATCTCTTCAGGCGTACGAGCATCATGCCAGGGTGGCGGTTCCACCTGCAAAAGGTCTTTAAGGCCGAAATCGCGCCTTCGCTGACGCCATTCCGTATATAAAGAGGTATGTTCGGTAGCTGCGAGGCCTCCACCACCTGATACGAACTTCCGGATGAGGTCGAGTTTGTCGCCACTCAAACATTCCTGGTCGGGCAAAACCAGCACGCGATATTTTGAGAGATCCTTCAGATTGTCATCAAAGATGATGTCGAATGGAACCTTGGCCTGAATCAAAGCCTGCTCGAAGAGCATGGTACTGACCGCAGGGCGATCGTTGTTGAAACCCAGGGTTGCATAGGAATGGAGCACCGCCACATCAGCAACATTCTCGATGTCTCGATAATAGTCAAAGTTCCGCTGGAAGAATCTGACGTATTTCCTCTGATCCTCGGGCAGGTCGTAGCCAGCCAGAATGCCACCCAGGTCTCCGAGGCACTGCCGGCCAAACGCCATTGACTCGGCCATTTGCAGTGTGCTTCCTCCCTCGCCGCCTGTGCCGACAAAAAGGGTGTTGTGCAGGGTGCTAGCCATTTTGAAAGTTCTGATACGGCTGACTAGAATCCCTTCTGGGGTGACCCCAGCGGCATCTCCTTCTTCAGTCCAGACAGCATCCATGTGGGACAGCAATCGGGGATAATCGACTCCTTGCTCCCAGATCGTGTTGCGTCCGGAGATTCCAGAGTGGGGGTTCGATTCAACAGCCACCTCTGGATTCAGACCCCGCAGCAGGTCTTCCATTTCCCCGTAGTATTTACTCAGGGCCAGGCATCGAAAATCCGCCCATTCCTGAAAAAGTGGATCGTTGATAAAACTCATGGGTCGATCATATCGGGGCGGCAGGACATACCTAAGGTCGGAGAAGCCCAACCTTGTCTTAAGTTGTTCAGGAGAATATTTGTTCTTCAGGAAATCCCGAAACTGCTCGATGGCCATGGGATGCTGGAAAATGGCCGGCTCTGCTTGCATGCTGGTATTATCGAAGTGGATCAAATCCGCCTTGAAATCCTCTTCCGCAATCTTAAGTACTCGTCGAGTGTACTCCCTGTACTCGGGATGCATGAAATACACTCGCTTACGAAAAGTTTGGTCATCGTAGAAGACTGGCCGCCCCAGGAAATCAGGAACAAACCATGCCTGTGCCTCCGGCTTTTCGAGCAAGAAGGTTTCGTACGCGATGGTACTCCCCACATAAACTCCCAGTCTCAAGCCGTGTTTCTTGATAATGGCAGCCAATGCTTTGGCCTTCTCCATGTGATCTCTTTCCGCTTCAAGACCGAACCCTTTATAAAAGTGCACAATTACCAGAGTCACCCCCAGATCCTTGAGTTTTTTGATGGCATCCTCAGTGTGCTCGTTTTGGTAATCCTGTTCCTGCCAAGTGGGATTCCCACCCCTGCGTCTCTGGAAGATGGGCATGCTGTCGTGATTCGACACAAGTACAAGGGGCGTACTTCCCATCCAAGCGGGTCGAGGCTTTGCCTGCTTTGACTCCTCGGATGCCAGACCACGGTCGAAGGATGCCCCACAAATAAACACGGAAAGGGCGACCAGGATGCTGTACCAACGGCTCAATTGTGAGTATTGCCTCTTCATGATCACCTCAACCTGAGCAAAACAAGAACGTAAGTTTTGGGCAGCGATTCATAAATACGGTAACGAATCGCTTCAGCCTCGAAGAGGCGTCAGGAAATAGCCCCGCTCCCTAAGGGCGGGGATTTGGATTCAGCCGAACTTGTGAGCTCCATCGGAGCGACACCTGTGTCGGCCCTTCGGGCCTCTTTATTATTCCCAAATTCCTCCACGCCCTGACGCGCATGGCTATTGCCTGTCGGCTTTTCGAGCCTCTCGCCCACTACTCAAAGACAGATCAGCCCTGGAAATACATTATCGCAATTGTGAACTGATGTACCTAGGGTAAAGGGGTTGGCGAGCAGAGGCTTTTCCTCATCCGGCGAGAGGAGGGAGACTCTGCCCCTGGTTATGACGGATCTTGGTTCAGATTTAGCGTTCGATCTAGAACTCCAGCCGCAAACCGATATCGATTTCTCGCGTTGCCGGAAGGCCATTTAAGACCCGGGCCAAGGAATTGATGGTCCCGGCTGTGCCCTGATTCCTGATGTTAGAACGCGGCACAGCAAAGTTGGGGTGATTAAGAGCATTCACCATGTTGAGGCGAAACTGAAGTCGCATGTTCTCCCGCAGGTTGAAGTACTTCGATAGCGAAAAATCCAAGTTGGCGATGCCAGGACCTTCCAGGATGTTGAGTCCTGAGTTGCCGAACCGTCCCACATTGGCCGGATTGGTGCAAGCAGGATTGGCGTCGGGACAGCCTGGAATCTTGAAGGCCTTGGTGTCAAACCAATGCCCAATGACCCGCTCCCCGGTAGGCAAGTTGCCATTGGCGATGCGGTCTGGGCGGCCTCCAAAAGAGCCGGTATTGGAGGGATCGAAACCCGAAAAACTGGGAGTGAAGTACTGACCCGACTGCAAGTTGACGTTCCAACCGGTGTTCCAGCCGCCAAGCAACGCCTGCACTCCCCGAGGACTCTTGCTCAGGAACCGTTGGCCACGTCCGAAGGGCAGGGCATAAATGGCGTACCCATAGGCGCGCTGCCGCAAGACGAGTGCGTTATCGGCTTTTTCTGCGGCACGGTCGAATTGGTTTTGGATCACCTGACCGCCAAATTGGGTACCTCCTGCACCCCCATCCTGCGTATCGGTCAAATCGCGCGCCCAAGTCCAGCCGGCGCCGAAGGAGAGATCCTTGCCATACTTCTTAGTCGCGGCCACTTCCAGGCCGTTGTAAAATTCGTTGCCACCGTTCTCGGACCAGATAATGCTGCTGTACAGAGGATAAGGTCGGCGGTCCGTTGAGAATGGAGTAGTGCCCGGTAGGGGCTGGTTCAAGTTGCGCTGGTAGATCAGGTTCACGGTCCGGGTCCCCACATACGAAACGCGAAGACCCACGTCGCCCAATTGCCGCTCAACGGTCAGATTCCATTGCTGCGTATAGGGGACCTTCATCTGCGGATTCTTGCCCTGCACACTCTGAGTCCCTCCTGGGGCAACAGCCGAGGACAAGAAAGGCTCGGGAAAGCTGAACAGAGGCACGCCGTTAGTGACTGAATTGATGTAAGTAGCAGTCCCCGAAAAAGGCCCGCCCACCATGTTCGACGCCAGCGGCCTGTAAGTCAGGTTGCTGTAAATTCCATAGCCGCCGCGGATGACGGTCTTATCGTCGTCAAACGGTTTGTAAGCAAAGCCGAAGCGGGGCTGAAAGTAACCCTTGCGAAACGCGAACAGAGAGTCCTTCGGGAACCCAGCCTTCGATGCCGTCACCACAGGGATATTGCTCGGGAAGTTCGGATTGATTTGGGAAACGCCATTATCGGGAACCACCAGCGACCCGGTTTTCGGGTCGAAGCTGTAGATGGCCCCTAGCTTGTCGTGGAAAGGAGCCTCCAACGCCCAGCGTAGCCCGTAGTTCAGCGTGAGCTTGCGGTTAACTTTGAATTGGTCCTGCAAGTACAGGCCTGTACTGGTCGTGCGCAGGTTCGCAGCAGGCGTCGCAGCGGCCAAGCTGGTGGTTTCCGGTATTCCCAGCAAGAAATCCGCATACCCAAACCCTGTGACACCCCCCGTAAAGTTATATCCTCCGTACACCTGCGAGGTGATGTAGGTTCTATTCAGCCGGTCGCGAATTAGGTCAATTCCAAACTTCAGGAAATGGCTTCCCCTCGTCCAGTTCACATTGTCCGCCCACTGAAGTGTCGTGCTCGGGTTGTCGTAGAAAGAGTCGTCCTCGTCGTCGAAGTCAACGTAGGTCACAGGGTCGATGTTGATGATCGGCGCATTGTGGATGCCGGAGGTGGTGATGCCCTTAATGCCGAACTGCTGGATCAAATCGCTCCCAATCACATCAAGAAAGTAGTTATTACGGTGGTACGACAGGCCGGTGCGAAATTCATTGACCAGGGTTGGTGAGAAAGTGTGGGTCCAAGAGAAGACCGCACTGTGGCCGTAACGATTCTGGGTGACTTGCCCGATGGTCGGGACGCGATCAACATAATCCAGTGGCATGCGCCGCCAACTGACACGACCGAAAACCGCATCGCGGTCGCTGAACTTATAGTCCGCCCGGGCATCGAATTGATTGAAGCGCGTAAAACCCGTGGTCCCGCGGAACTCCTGCCGGAAGTTGCCAGACTCCAGGCCGGGAGCGCCAAAGTTGGGGAGCGGAAAGAGGCCCTCTTGGATTTTTTGCGAAACTGGACTGATTCGACCCGACGGAACCACGTTGCCCGGAAAAGACTGACCTGTAGTGGGGTCGACAATCGGAAAACCCACACCGCTGAAATTCCCCGCCCTCCATGCGGGAAGCGGAGCATCCACAATCATGAGCCTCTTGGCTGATTCGCGCGAGCCCTCATAATCGGCGAAAAAGAAGGCCTTGTTTTTCTTGATCGGCCCGCCCAGGCTGCCGCCAAAGTTGTTGTAAACGCGGAACGGCGTGGAGGGACTGAAGAAGTTGCGGGAGTTCAGCGCGTTGCCATTGTATGTGTAGAATGCACCGCCGTGAAGGTCGTTGGTGCCTGACTTAGTGACCACGGTAAAATTCGCTGCCACAGCAAACTCAGCCGGCGCATTGGCTGTCACCACGTTCACCTCCTGCACCCCGTCGAGGCTGGGTTGGACAGGACTTGCGCCTCCGGAGTACGCAGTAACTGCAATCCCATCCATGGTGGGCAAAGTTCCCGACGACGTCCGCACGCCGTTAATGACGGGAAGGCTCGTGGTTGTTACGGAACTCGTTCCCGTCGAGAGGAAAGCGTAGGTGTAAAACCCCTTGTCAGCCTGATGGCGGGACAGCTCCAACGGCAACTGCAGGAGGTCGCGGCTGGTTCTCACGTCGGACAGAGTACTGGTTTCTGTGGCGATCGCTGGACTCGCAGCGGTAACCTCAGTGACGGTTTCTGTTGTGCCCATGGCCAACGTCGCGTTGACGTTGATGACCTGATTGGCGCTGAGGATTAACCCGCCTCTCTCAAACGTGCTAAACCCAGCCACCGTGATGCGCACCCGGTACGTGCCCACATTGAGGTTGGTGATACTAAACACACCACTAGTGCTGGTAGACGCTTCCCGTGCGATTTGAGTTCCCTCATTAATTACGGTTACGGTCGCGCCAGGAACGACAGCACCGCTGGGATCCACGACTGTTCCCGTTATCTGACCAAATGTGGTTTGTCCATAGCTGGGGGAGACCGCAGCACTTGAACTCACAAGAAACAAAAGGACAAGCAAGGCTAGCCTGTTACGATTCATGTTCTACCTCCTTATGATGTTGCAGAATCATGTGGAAACTAGAGAGTCGAGTCGGATGTGTCTCGGGCTTTTCAGTTCGAACGACGCATATTCTTTCTTGTACGCTGCAAGTAACGCGGTCTGAAAATTGAATTCCTCTGAGAC
>JBGPHY010000272.1:0-7448 GCA_041484625.1 Terriglobia bacterium
CGCGCTGGGGCGGGCCACAAGGAGAGCGTGGCCAATCTATAAACATCCGGCCTCTCCGAGGCCAGCAATGAAGGCCAGGGTTCGGAAACCGTTCAAACGGTTTCGTGCTTCACCGGTTCGAGGACACCCCCGCGCTGAATCGCGGGGCTAATGAATATCCATACGACACCTTCGAACCACCCTGGGACGAACCACGTTCATGGACGCCCCCTCTGTATGGACGAGAGACTGGAATAAACGAAGGGGGAAGGAAAACCAAGCTATTGACTCGGCCATTCTATTCCGGTCAGGAGCTTTGGGGCAAGAGTGAATAGCGCATAGCGAAATCAAAGGTGATGTACAACGGAGAAGCTGAGTTTGAGGTCTCTCGGCGATCTAGCAACCCCTCAGTACGCCTTATCCCTGAGCAGAATTTTCAACAATGGCCCGAGTCTGTTATGCTGAAGGCTCAATGGCGACCTACGTCATCGGTGACATACATGGCTGTTACCAGACCCTCCAATACCTGCTGGAAATTGTCCGATTTGATCCGACTCAGGACGAGTTATGGCTGGTGGGAGACCTGGTCAACCGTGGCCCCAACTCACTGCAGGTTCTGCGTTGGGCGAAGACCCTTGGTGACCGTGTGATATGTGTCCTGGGAAACCACGATCTCCACCTGCTGGCCCTGAATTGGGGGGTGCTCCCCCATCGAAAAAGGCAGTCTCTGGAGTCAGTCTTAATTGCCCCGGATCACGGGGAACTCTTGGAATGGCTTCGGTCGCGTCCTTTGATCTATGTCCGGGACTCCAGGGTTCTTGTCCACGCCGGGCTCCTGCCGCAATGGAGCGTTTCCGAAGCTCTCGAATTGAGTCGGGAAGTGGAAGAGGCTCTCCGCGGAGACCAGTTCATCCCGTTGCTCCATGCCTCCTGCCGGCAGAAATGGCCTCAATGGAACGACACACTGGTTGGGATTCCGCGCCTGGCCTGCATTCTCCAGGTGCTGACAGAGATTCGGACATGTACCGCAACGGGCCGTCTCTGCCATAGCTTTTCCGGTCTTCCCCAGGAAGCCCCACCCGACTATCTCCCCTGGTTTGCATTTCCCGATAGAAGAAGCGCCACTGCTTCTCTCTATTTTGGTCATTGGGCAGCGTTAGGAGTCTATCGGCGCCCGGGCGTGACGGCACTCGACGCAGGATGCGCCTGGGGTGGGAGCCTGGCAGTCGTGCGGTTGGAGGATGGGGTGGCCTTTGAATCTCCGAATCGTGATCGGCCGGCCCTTCCGCGCCGGACCTTCGCAGACCGATTATGATGGAGATGCCTCGGGAGTTTCGTCTGCCAAGTGGAACCTGAAAATGACCCCTCCTCCAGTCTGATTAGGGGCATTCGCATTCTTAAGTTATACTTGTGGCGGGCGGAAATGCAGGAGGGGCAGCAAGTAAACACCCTCTACTGAGAAGACACGGATGCCGATTGTTGCCGACAGTATTGAAGAAACCTTCGAGCAGATGCTTGACAAGCTCAGGGGAGTGGTCCCCGAGTTTGAATTGCGCATCAAGGCTGAACTAGTATACGAGATCAACTGTCTGAAGGAGGAGCGGGGCGCCGTCATCCTGGGCCATAACTACATGGAACCGGCCCTCTACCATTCGGTGCCTGACTTCACCGGCGACTCTCTGGAACTCAGCCGGATGGCCGCCCAGACCAAGAAGAACCCGATCGTCTTCTGCGGTGTCCGTTTCATGGCTGAGACGGCTAAGATTCTGAATCCGGAAAAGACGGTGCTTCTCCCCTCTTTGGAGGCAGGCTGTTCTCTTGCTGCCAGTATCACAGCCGAGGATGTTCGGCAGTTACGAAAGCAGTTTCCCGGGGTCCCTGTAGTTACCTATGTGAACACCTACGCCGACGTCAAGGCCGAGAGCGATGTCTGCTGCACCTCCAGCAACGCTGCTGCCGTGGTTGCTTCATTGCAGAGTGACCGCGTCATATTTCTTCCCGATGAGTACCTGGCTCGCAATGTGGCCCGCGAAACCGGACGACACATCATATTCCCCGTCCGCGACCCTCTCCAGATGATGGGTTCAGACAGCGGGCTCGAGACAACCCTCGTCGGATGGCATGGAAAGTGTGAGGTGCATGAGAAGTTTACAGTAGAGGATATCCAGCGAATCCGCCGGCAGTTCCCCGACGTGGTCGTCCTGGCTCATCCGGAATGCAGTCCTGAAGTCACTGCTGCTTCCGATTTTTCCGGCAGTACGACGGCGATGATCAGGTACGTGGAAAAGACTTCTGCGGCCCGCTATGTGCTCCTCACCGAATGCAGTATGGCGGACAATGTAGCAGCGGAAAATCCGGACAAAGAGATGCTCCGTTTGTGCAGCATCCGGTGTCCGCATATGAATACCATTACCCTCCAGGACACTCTGGAGGCCTTGCGTTTCAATCGTTACCAGATCGAAGTGCCGGCCGACATTGCCCTCCGCGCTCGGCGTGCCGTTGACCGGATGCTCGAAATCAATTGACCTCATGGCCATAGAGACTGCAAAGATCCAATTTTCCAGGCACCCCTCCTGGCTGAAAGTGCGTTTCCCGGGAGGCGATAACTACCGTCGACTGAAGAAGCTGGTGCACAGCAATGAGCTTCACACGGTCTGTGAAAGCGCCCATTGTCCTAACATAGGAGAGTGCTGGGAAAAAGGGACTGCAACCTTTATGGTCCTGGGAAACATCTGCACGCGTCGCTGCGGCTTCTGTGCAGTCAAGACGGGCAGGCCCGAGGGCTACGACCTGGAAGAACCCCTTCGCGTGGCCAGAGCCGTGCAAGTGTTGGGGCTGAGACATGCTGTGGTCACTTCAGTTGATCGGGATGACCTGGAAGACGAAGGGTCTCAGGTTTTCGTTCGCACCATTCAACACATACGCGAGTTGAGTCCTGGAACCAAGGTGGAAGTATTGATTCCGGACTTCAAACGCTCACGATGCAACCTGGAGGCTGTGATGGCTGCCGATCCGGACGTCTTGGCCCACAATCTTGATACGGTTCCGCGGCTCTATCCCAAAGTGAAACCCAAGTCTTCTTATGGGCACTCATTGGACCTCCTCAGATACGTTAAAACTCACGCTCCTCAAATCAAAACCAAGGCTGGATTTATGTTGGGTCTTGGAGAGGAGATCGAGGAAATCTACCACGGGATGGACGATCTCGCTGCCGCGCGCGTAGATATCCTGACGTTGGGCCAGTACCTGCGCCCTTCACTCAGGCATGTCCCGCTTTTGAAGCATTACCATCCGGACGAGTTCCGGGAATTGAAGCAGATCGGCCAAGCGAAAGGCATCCCTCACATACAAGCCGGTCCCCTGGTCCGCAGCTCATACCACGCTGCCGAACAAGTTGAGGAATTGCTGACGAGCACTGCTAATGAAGCGTTTCCGGTCCTTTGAAGCCTCATCTCGAAGAGACAATCCTCGACGGGGAAGATCACCGCAGATTCCGCAAGCTCAGTTCAAATCGCAGACTCGGGCCGATATCCGACGGGATTCCACAATTCAAGGCGGACGCCAAGGGTCAGTAGTTTTTTCCCCGAATGTAGCCCAATAGATACCACGGGTCGATTGCGTCCTGCAAAGAGCGATTGGTGGTGAGCTTTCCGACCGGATTGTTGTTCTCAAGCACGGTAGGAGGATGGATGGCGTTTGCGTTGAAGGCGCTCAAATCGCTGAAGCTACTCCCGTAATTGCCATAGATGTTGAATATCGAGATCTGGCTCAGTTGGGTTCCATAAGATCCCAAGGGGTTGAACACCGAATTCAGGTTTGCCCTATTGGCAAAGCTGACAAGGCCCAAGTATTGACCGTCATCTGCTTTGATCTCAACTGTGTCGATGGCAGAAATCGGAATCGTGAAATCAGACACAGACTCATCCTGGCCTGGGGGTAAGGCTGAGAAAACTGGTGACGACTCGAAATTAAGTGCAAGGCTGAGAATCGGTGAGGTGGCATCGATTGTCAGGGAACCCTGAAATGCGCTCAGGTTCATAAACGGGCCCACATTGAATGAGCCATGGTTCGATCCCTGAAGCGTCAGTATCTTGGTTCCCAGGGATTGCCCCTGCAAGTTCCTTGCCGTAAATGTAAGAGTTGATCGAGTGTCCAGAGGATTGGCAACCGCAACTCCCGTTATCTGATCGGAATAAGTTACGAACCGTGTCGCAGGTGCGGTGGACGCAAGTACGGAACCTTCGGCTTCGGCAACGCTTCCTCTGAAACTCCTGAAAAGGGCGCTGGCTTTGACTGGCCCGGTGCAGAGTGCTCGTGCCCAACCCGTTTGAACTGACCCGTTAGGATCGGCATCTGTCTGGGCGTGAATGGTCCCTCCCACAAGGAGGTTATAGCGCAACGTCGAGAGCCGGATCCCACTGAAGGAAAGTGGCAGGGGACCGCCCGTGTCAGAGTAGAAGTTGGTGTCACAGGTAATGAGGTTTTGTGTGGAATTGACATAAGTAAACGTGGTTCTCCAGATTCCGCCAGAAGCAATGTGGGCAAAGTAGTAACTGTACTGAGCACCATTCTGGGCAGAGAGGAATGAAGGAACCACTAGAATGCATGCCGTGACGGGCAAGAGTCTACGGAAATATCTCAAGGCAACACCTCCCAATAAAACCTCCATGGAGCTTACTGATGACTGAGTGGTGCAGTTATCCCCACACGATACACTACAGGTCAAAGCCAGCACAAAGAGGAGCGCAGAGACTCACTCGCCAGAAGGCATCTGACCCGGAAACCCGTACCGTGCCTCTGGATGCCGTCTTCAAGGATCCATCCGCACGATGAGGCCCTCGAAGTTCTCCTTTTTCAGGTCCTGCAGGGTGCTTGCCGCCAACTCCTGGGTGGAAAACTGACCTGCATAGACCCGGTAGAGCACTCCTTCCGGTGATTCATACCTTTTGATCCGGACCGGGTCAAATCGCCTCTGAAGTTTCTTCTTCATCTCTTCAGCATTCTCCTCGTGGCGGAATGACCCCACCTGGATGGTCAAAGGATAGGGATTAACCTGAACTTCAAGGACATCTAACCGGACTTTGGCAGACCCCGGGCCAATCATGTCAATCTCCTTTGCCGCAGCGTAGGAAAGATCGATGATGCGGTTATTGACAAAGGGACCGCGATCGTTAATGCGGACTCTGACATTCTTTCCGTTTTCGAGGTTGTTGACCTTGACTACCGTATCAAACGGCAATGTCCGATGTGCGGCGGTCAGGGCGTGCTTATTGTAAATCTCCCTATTGGAAGTCCGCCTCCCATGGTAAGGATCTCCGTACCAGGAGGCTGTGCCGGTTCGTTCGTCCTCAGGCAGCGTGGCGCTCTCCGTGAGCGGTTGGCTGGGAAGCTGCACCGCGAGCCTCTTCTTGTGACATCCGCTCAACAAGTTGACCAAAAGAACGCAAATCAGCACAGCCGGCCAGCGGACGCAAGCAACCCGGCGGGTGCTTGTTTTGGTCTTGTAGGCATCTATGGCGAATAGGCAGTGGACGGAGGGAGAACGATCTTGAACACACCCATTCACCCTTCGGATTGCGCCTTGTGAGAAACTCATTTCTGCCGTCGGTCCTCTTGCACCGAGATATTCCTTTGACGGCGGTCTTTGATCAGGTTCTTTTCCAGAAGGGTTTCGATCACAAACCGCCGTGAGATTTCGAAGAGTTCAGCAATCTTCTGGATGCTCTTCTGATGATTCATGTAGAGATTGCAGATCGTCATCTTCCTCTTTGACAAGGGATCCAGATGGTAGAGGTCGTACTCCTCAGGCAGGGGCATGTCGAAGTCGCGGCTCTTAAGTTCAAACTCCGGCCTTTCGTTTGAGGAGTATTCCTCCCTGCCGGGCGCCAGGAGTTTCTTGAGACGATCTACCAGACGGGCACTCATGGGGAATCCACTATCTTTTTCAATCCGCCAGGGGCAAAGTGAACTGGAAGGCGCTCCCTTTACGCAACTCGCTCTCCACCCAGATCCTGCCACCGTGAGCCTCTACCATCTGTTTCACGATATAAAGCCCCAGGCCGGTTCCACGGATTCGCCGGGAGGACTCATTGCGAATCCGGTAAAACTTCCGGAACAGGTTAGGGATCTCTTCCTCGGCAATCCCGAAACCTTTGTCAGCCACCGACACCACCATCATCGGGTTTGTCGCATCGGGAGCAGCAGAGATCGTGATTTCGTTGTCGGGACCTGCGTACTTGATGGCGTTGGTAATCAGGTTGTCCAGGATCTCATGGAGGCGAAGTTTATCTGCCCTGACTTTCGGCAGGGTGTCGGTCAGGTTCCGCTTAAAGGGACATTCGTGCTGGTGGATGGCAATGAGATTCTCCACCGCCACGGTGAGTTCCACGTCTTCAAGGTTCAGCTCGATGATGCCGGATTCGATCTTGGAAATAGCCAGGGTATCCTCGATGAGTCGGGCCATCATTCGCGTTTGAGAGATTATCTCCTGGAGGATGGTGCCCCAGTTCTCTGCCACCCTGTCCGGTCCATCCATCAGAATCTCGGCGTATCCTGAAATGACCGTCAAAGGCGATTTCAGGTCATGGGAGATAATATGCAACAAGTCCGATTTCAAATTACTTAGTTTCTTCAGTTGCTCGTTGGCGATATTGATCTGGCCAAACAGTCCTGCATTGTGTAGGGAGATGGAGGCCAAGTTCGCCAGAGCCTGGCAAATTCCCACCTCTTTCTGGCTGAAAGAACAGCGGAAACCAAACTTGTTGACTACGATCAGGCCCACGATATTGTCCTGGGCGATCAAGGGAATCACCAGGAATGGCGTGGCTTCAGTGGAACGGAGCTGATCCGCCACATGGCGGGGCAGAATACTACTGTTAACGTGGTACGATACCGTGGCCTTTCGAGTCAGCATAGCTTCAGCCAACTCGGGGTGTTCACTGATCTTAATGTTGAAAACCGAGTAATTCTTATTCTCGATGCTGGCCTTGCTATAATACCGTTTCAGCGTAGTCTTCTCTTGATCCTGAAGCTGGATGATGCCGAGCCGGGAATCCGGAATAACATCCATCAAACGATAAGCCAAACGGTCGATGATAGAGGTCAGTTCCAGGGAGGAACTCAAGTCTTTGCTGGTGTCGAGCAGCAGGCCCAGTTCCTTCTGAGTTTGATTGACCTCAGTAAAGAGGCGCGCATTCTCGATGGCGATCCCAATCTGGCCTGCAATCGTCTCCAGCACGGGGAACTCGACATTATTGCTAGCAGATGCGGGTTCAGTTGCCACGTAGAGAATGGCGTAGCACTGGCCGGTGATCTTCACTGGAACGTAGATCTCCCGAACCGGCAGTCCGACAAGAGTTTCTCCCAGGTTATCCATGGAAACTGAAACGGCCTGTATCTCTCCCGTTCGCGCCACCTTCCCCAAAAAACCCCGATCCAGGCTCTTTCGCAATCCACCAGGAATCATCCCG
>JBGPHY010000273.1:0-7438 GCA_041484625.1 Terriglobia bacterium
CAAGGCTTGGAGGCTTGTTTGCGCCCGGTCAAAGTGCTAAAGTAACAGATTGCCCTGTATTGTCAAGCCTATTAACTTGAGGATAGCATTGACCAATTTGCCCCAATTGTTCAGACCCCTGGACCAGCCGGTCAGTTCCCCGCAAGGCAATCGTTCTGCCGCGTTCGATTATTTGGGATCAGCCCGGATTCGCTACGCTCTCTACGGGCTCGTGAGCTCGCTACTTTTCCTGGCCACTCTCTTCGGAGCCCGCCTGCGCGGCGAATTCAATTTCATTCTTTCGGACGGTCGCGGCTACTATGCCTATCTCCCTTCCATTGTCTTCGACCATGACCTGGATTTTTCCAACCAGATCCGGCCTGACTGGCCTTTGAAGGGCTTCCCCTTCCGCTTGGACCAGCGCAGCAAGGGTGGGGCCGTCAAGAATAAGTACCCTATCGGATTCGCCCTGTCTCTTCTCCCTTCATTCCTGGTGGCGCATGGAATATCTCGCCTGCTATTTGTCCTCTTAAGCAACTCGGCCTTTCTCGATGACGGCGGATACTCCGTGGTTTACCAGTTGTTAAACCTTGCCTGGATCCAGGGCATGGGATTGATGACTATGGTCTTGGTTGACCGGATGCTGGTAGGGCGGCTCAGGGCCCGGCCGGCCCTGGTCGCAGCTACCGTTCTCCTTTTCTGGTTGGGAACCCATTACTCTTACTACTACGCCGTCGAACCATTCATGATCCACGTGGTCTCAACCTTTTGGGTCACCGGCACTCTCTGGATTGTGCTCCGCATTGACTCCCGCTTGCAGGAAGCGAGTCCCGGAGGTTGGGAGCTTTTTCTTCTGGCCTGGGCTTCAGCGATGGCCATGATCTGTCGTCTGAGCAACTTTTTCATCATACCCTTCTTGCTCTACTTGTCCTTCCGACTGATTAAGACCGGCCAAGTCGTAATCATACTCAGGAAGATACCGTTCCTTCTAGCAGGCCTGATTCCCCTCGTTCTCCAGTTCCTGGTCTGGCAATTGACCAGCGGCAAGATGGTTAAATACACTTACGACCGGGAAGGTTTCATCTTCTGGTCTTCCCCCAAGCTCTGGCAGACACTGTTCTCGCCGCGTCATGGACTATTCACCTGGACACCATTGTTATTTTTTTCGGCTGGGGGAATTGTGCGGCAACTCATGAAATCCAAAGGCTGGAAAGAGCCTCTGATGTTGTGCTTTATCTCATCTTTCTTGATCCTTTGGTATCAAAACAGTGCCTGGTACGGGTGGTGGTTCGGGAACGCCTTCGGAGCCCGGGCTTTCCTGGAACTGGCAAGTTTTTACGCTCTGGGGCTCTACTTCTTCCTGGACTGGGCCGTCCAGGGAAGTTCACGCCGCCGCCGGCTGACGGCACTGGGGATCCTGTTCTGCTTCATTTTCAACTACACCCTCATGGCCCTCTACATTACCAACCGCATCCCTCACGGCAAACCACTATTCTGACCGGGGGGGGAGGATTTCAATCGTATTGGCGTGATCTCCCAGAATCCAGGAAATACGATCCCTCATTCGTTGGTAATGGGAACCTTTCCAATAGACTTTGCTGCAACCTCGGCACAGCCAGAACTCACGAAAATCACGACGGGTAGAAGGCTGCAATCGATCCAGGACCTCCTCCTTCGCAACTTCTTCCAGCAGTCCGTTGCAGTCCAGACAACGGGAAAATGGCGCAACCGACCGGGCCAAATCGAACCGGAGTACCACCTCCCGAAGCTGTTCTTGAGGCTCCCGCCGGCGAATCCAATATCCATGGGTCATCACCCTTCTCTTCAACAATCCGGAGTCTCTAGTCAACAGGATGCGGCCTTCCGTGCTGGAAATCTCAGCCAGCGTGTCGTCCGTGTAGTCGTTTCGGTAAAGTGAGTCGAACCCGAGCAGGCGCAAGAGCCTGGCCAGTTTGCCCAGGTGGATGTCAGCCACAAAGCGGGTTACTCGCAAAGGCTTAGGCCGAAGTCGCAGGATCGGGGAGATATCAAGCGCCTCGAAAACCGGGTAGACGCTGATCCGGTCGGCATCTTGAACGAGGTAGGAAAAATCCACGGACTGGCCATGAACCAGGATGAGGTCGACCTCCGTATGCGGGACGCCCAGGGATTCAATCAGGTCCTTGACCGAAACCCGGCCGCAAAAAGTGTGAGTAAAGCCGATCTTGCGGCGGTATGCCGGCAGGAAATCGTTTAATTCCTCGTAGAACCGGACCTCTATTGTAGCCATAAGCTGTATCCACGAAGATCACGAAGTCACACGAAGGTTTACTCTTGGCAGACTATTTCCTTTTATTCGTCGATACATTAAAGGACGAAGCGCTTCCATTCCAGCTTGCCGTGATATCCGAAGTTTAGGACCAGTCCGACTCGCAATCCGGTAGCTTTGAGGTAGTTGATAATCTGAGAGTCCTCTTTTCCGGAGAGCTGATCAAGCGCCTTCAGTTCCACGACAATCTGGTCGTAACAGACCAAGTCAGCAACATATTCTTTTCCGAGTTTGTGACCTTTGTAGAAAATGGGCAAAGTCTTCTGACTCACAAAAGGGATAGCCTTTTGCCTGAGTTCCAACTCCATTGCTTCCTGGTATACGCCTTCAAGAAAACCATGCCCCAGGGTCTTGTGCACCTCGATGGCGGCTCCCACGATGGCGTATACTTCATCCTTCAGCAAAAGGTCAGTCATTCGTACCCTCCTGGGCGCAGGAGTGTTTGTTTCTTTGCGCCATTCCTCTCACTCTAGCCCGTTTCCCTATGGTTTTTCTTCGTGCCCTTCGTGTTCTTCGTGGACAATTACCAGATATAGTCTTTCGCGATGCCGCGTCTATCGTGGCCATCCAGAACGTGGACCACCCGGATCTTTTTGAGACTGACCGGAGAGAGTTGTCCGATGGGGATGAAGATGATCTTGCGGTTCATTCGATCGGCGATGCCCTTGAAAATGGAGCGAGGCGGGTGGGCAGCCACAAACACCACGAATTTCTCGAGGGTATAGTCCAGGGCGGCCAGTAGAAGAGTTTCAGGCTTAGATTCGGCAAACCAGTAGTCGGGATCGTGCCAGACGTCCACCATGCGGCGCGGCGGGTAGGAAAGCAGGAAGCCCCCGTACTCGGCGCGGGCGATGCCCGGTCCAACCGGGTGTTCATAAGGATTGCTGGAGTAGAAAGCCATATCGGATTCCTGGCTGTGCTCGCCCAGCCAGGTCATACACCAGGGGTAGTGGTTTTCCTTGTCTTCTTCAAAAATCACCACCACCGCCCCCACCTCGCCCGAGACTCTCTGGTATTCTCGGACGTAGATTTTGCCTTCATGCCAGTTCCGGAGCGTCTCCCGGATATCTACGCCATCCAGCAGCGAGTGCGTAAATGCCTCCACCCGCGAGCGCTCCTCCGATAACACGCTCTTCCCTTTCTTCCGCAGAAAGAGTCCGTAATTCTCAATCACAATGTCTTCGGGGGGATAAGAACAAAGGGCGGAGCCATCGAACTGCTGGGCCCATTCCCCGGGGAATTTCTCCTTATGGCGGCCGCGCAGTCCCAGCGGCTTAGGCAGGGCCTTTTGCCGGGGCAAACGACGCCGTAAGCGGATCCGTTTCATGTCCAGGTAGAGTTCCTCGCCGGAGATGTTTACGGTCATCACATCGGAATTCTCTTTCTGAAAGGGCGAATGGGCCGCCAGTTCCCAGAGTTCCCAGGCAAAGTTGTCGTCTACCGCCGATCGGGCCGAAACAGTCAGATCGAACAATCCAGCCACCAGGCTCTGGTTGACCAGGGCCAGGTTGCGCGAAAAGCGGCCAAACAGGCGGCGCTGCCAGTGAGCCAGCTTTTCACGGGTGTTTTTTTCATAGCGCCTTTCGGCTTCGGCAAATAGACGGAAATTCAACCGCTGCCGATCCATAAACTGAAAGCGCTCTGGAGGCGTGGGGAGGACCATGTCACTGAGGTCAGCAACAGCGGGAACCTCGGGCGGCGCGGGCAATTCGGCGGGAACAGGATGCCCATCATCCGCTCCCTCCCTTAACCGGCTGACGTGTCGGCTGGTTCGCTTAACTATGGCCTCCAACACGGCCTGGGGATCTTCCGGGGGGCTGGCAATCAGATGGAGACCTCCACCCGGCGGATCCGGGGTTGGCGCCACCGGCTCGGCCGACGGCTCTTCCCACTGGTAGCCGTAACGTTTCATCTCGTAGACCGCTTGTAAGAAGGGGTATTCCCCCAGCACTTCCGCCAGGCAATCGGGATGGAGGTTGAGGCACTGGATCCCCCGTCGCCGGATCCGGGCCAGCGGTTCGGCCTGGGGCTGCTCCATGCCCTCCAGCACGGAATCCAACAGATTAAGGGATATCACCACCAGGACGCGTGCCAGTGGGTCGACGCTTTGCAGTTTCCAGGCAATGCCGGCGGCGTGCCGCTGGATCTCAAAATTTGCAGTTTGAGGATAAGCCCGGTAGACGGAGACAAATTGGGAATAACCAATGCGGCGGACCGCATAAGAATCCGGGTAAGCATCGGGGAGGTGCGGTCGATCCCCGACGTCGGGATCCACAAAGAAGACCTCGGCGCCGACCTCCTGGGCACTGCGAATGGCTTCTATAAACGGGTCCGTAATCTCCACTGGGACATAGACGGCCTCACCATCCGTTTCCTCCTCGTAAAGAATAACGGACAACTCGGACAACCGGTCAACGGCCCACAGAAAGGCACCCTCCAGAGTGGCCGGCAGTTCCACGGCCACGACCTGAGGGCGTTCCTGGAGGATGAGACGCCGAACCTCTTCAGCAAATTCCAGCCGGCCTGGCACTACAGGAAAGTACTCGATTCGACCCTGTCGCAAGCCGGATTGTTCCTCAGCGCCGGCCATAGCGCAGGGCCTCCTCGCCCAGCGTCTGAAGCACCGCTGTCCTCAACGAACTGGCTAAGGTCGGAGCCGGCTCCATGCTCATCAGTTTAATGGCAAACCGCGCAATGTTGATCCCGTCTCTGACGGTGTACCGCTCGTCGGCCTCATGGGCAGACTGCAGGAAGTCGGTGACGTAGTCCAGCACCTGGTCATCGGCAAAGGGAAGATTCTCTTTTAAGATGAGCCGCTCTTCGTCACGCTCGGGGAAATCGAGATAGATCTGGGGCTGCAGGCGGGAATGGATGTATTCGGGTAATTCGAAAGTAGAGGCATCGTCGTTCATGGTGGCTACCAGCCGGAAGTCGCGGTGGGCCTTGATCTTGATACCTGCCACAATCGACTCTACATAGCGACGGCTGTCGAGCAGCGGAGCCAGGCTGGCCCAGCTCTTTTCGCTCATGCGATTACCTTCGTCCAGGATAACGATACCTCCCTGCACCATGGCGGTCACCAGCGGGGAGGCCACGTAGCGCAGTCTCCCAGCCGATTCAATGACCGGGGTCACCAGCAAGTCCTCCGGACGGATGTCCATCGTAGCCTGCAGGATGTAGACTTCCCTGCCCATCCGTTTGGCGACCGCATAAGCCAGGGTGGTCTTCCCGACTCCCGGCTTGCCCAGCAGACGCGGACTCATGGGCACGTCGTGGTTGTCGACGACCATCCAGGCCGCCATCAACTGGCGCATCAACTCTTCCTGCCCCACCCAACGAATCGAGAGTTCATCCGGATGGGCAAGGTACAGGGTCACATCATCTATCGTGACCGTCCGCAACGGATTCGTCTTTTCCGTATTCATAGTGCTTTTCGCAACCCTTCCTGTTTCGAAGATTGGCTAGCCACGCAGATTGTACTCGAGGCAGCCGGCTGTGGCTGACCCAAGGTCGAGGTTCATATGAACTTCCTGAATCTCCAAATGAGACTCGGTTCAGGCATTTCCAGAGAGAGCATCAGCAGGATGGTTTCGTCTGGAATCTCCCATCTCCATCCTACCTATCATGTCCCCCATGCTGGTACCGCTATTTGCCTTCCCCTTTTCCAGTCCCTTGCCCCTACCCTAGACACCTACCTCCCCACTGGCTGCACCACTCCAATCGAATCTAACGGACTACGCACTCCCTGTCCACCTTTGTCGATCACCTGAGTGTATATCATGGTGGTACTGACGTCCTTGTGTCCCAACAACTCCTGGACCGTCCGGATGTCGGTGCCGGATTCCAGCAGGTGCGTGGCAAAGCTATGGCGGAAGGTATGGCAACTTCCGGCCTTCTGGACACCCGCCGCGCGGATCGCCGCTTTAACGGCACCTTGCAGAACGGTTGGATCCATGTGATGGCGACGAACCTTGTCCGAACGGGGATCCACCGACCGTTTGCTGGAGGGGAACACGTATTGCCAGCCCCACTCCCGGCTGGCCTCGGCGTATTTCATTTCCAGGACAAAGGGCAAGTAAACCTCGCCAAATCCCTCCGCCAGGTCTTTTTGATGCAGGGCCTGAACCTTGGCCAGGTGTTGTTGGAGGGGGGTGACCAGCGATCCCGGGAGCATGGTGGATCGGTCTTTGTCCCCCTTACCGCTGCGTACGTGAATCTGGTGGTGACCGAAGTCGATATCCATCACACGGAGACGCAGGCATTCCATGAGCCTCAGGCCGGCGCCATAGAGAAGGCTGGCCATCATCCACTTCGTCCCTTCCAGGTGAACCAGCACCGCACGGACCTCCTCCCGGGTGAAGACCACCGGCAGGCGGACCGGCTTTTTAGCTCGCTCCACCTCGTCCAGCCAGCCAAACGGCTGCTCAAGTACGTCCCGATAAAGGAATAGCAGGGCGCTCAGTGCCTGGTTCTGCGTGGATGCGGCTACTTGTCGATGGACGGTCAGATGGGAGAGAAACTGGCCCACTTCCTCGGGCCCCAGTTCCGTCGGGTGACGCTTGTGGTGGAAGAGGATATACTCCTTGATCCAGCGCAGGTAGGCCTGTTCGGTCCGATAGCTGTAGTGCCGGCAACGGATCAGTTCACGTACCTGATCAAGCAATGGGGACATCGATAAAGACCTTCCTTTTCCCGTATATTCGGTTAGCTTGGAACAACCCAATCAGTCAAATAAGGAGTTGTTAAGACCCTCAGGAATTATATAGGATAATACCAGCAAAACAAGACGGTTTTTATCCCGTCTACTATTGAGTTGGGCTGAAAAGAGATAACGACGAATGACGAAGGAAGTAAAAGCACGAATTCTGATCAACGACTTTCTCAGAAGATCGGGTTGGCGGTTCTTTGACGACGAGAACGGCCCCGCCAACATCGCGCTTGAAGCAAACGTCAAACTCAAGAAAAAGGCCCTCGACCTCCTCGGCGACGACTTCGAGAAGACCGCCAACGGCTTTGTTGATTACCTCCTGATGGACGAACGCAGTTTCCCCATTGCCGTCTTGGAGGCCAAGTCCGAGCAGTACGACCCCCTTGTAGGCAAGGAACAGGCGCGCAAGTACGCACAATCCCAAAATGTCCGTTTCGTTATTC
>JBGPHY010000274.1:0-7430 GCA_041484625.1 Terriglobia bacterium
CATGTAAACTTAGGACCTCGATAATGGTGACTTCATCTGCATGAGGAGTGACTTATGTCGGCAATAACAAACCGATGGTATCTTCTGTTCATTTCTTCCCTGGTCATGACTCTCTGTATGGGTTTGTTCGCGTACAGCGCCACTCGAATCTCTTTGAATGGCGAATGGCAGTTTGCCTTTGACAAGTCAGGTGAGGGTGAAAAGTTGGGTTGGTCGGGACAGCTTGCGGGGTCCACTGAGACCGTGATTGTTCCTCACAGCTGGAATCTTGGGAAATACGCAGATTATGAAGGGACCGCCTGGTATTTCAAGTCCTTCACGCTGCCTGACGCGATGCGGGCCAAGCATATCGAGCTGCATTTTGGAGCGACCTTTTATCTCTCCCGTGTTTGGCTCAACGGTGTGGAACTCGGACGCCACGAAGGCGGCCACACGGCTTACTTCTTTGACTTGACCCCTCACTTGAAGGCCAGCAACTTGATAGCGGTGGAGATCAACAACTATCCTGGGTTGGCGACCATACCGGGATGGTCCATGAAGCTCCAGGAAGGGAAGAACCTCTGGTACGACTGGTGGCACTATGGCGGCATTGTTCGGGACGTCTGGTTGACGGTCAACGAGTTGTCTTTGATACGCCGAGAGTTCATCCGAGTCAAGGTCGAAGGAACATCCGCTGCTGTCAATGCCCGGGTCTCCCTGGAGAACTTTGCTCGCAAGCCGTTGGCCGGGCGAGTCGTGATCAATATTTGCCCGGAAACCGGCGGCCCTGCAGTGGCCAGCGTCGAGAAGGGAATTGTCCTGAGCCCCGGCAAGCAGGAAATGGCAAGTAACTTGAAGATTGAGCCGGTCCATCTCTGGCACTTTGACCAGCCGACCCTGTATCGCATGGAGACTGCGCTGTTTGATGCACGAGGAGAACTGATCGATCAGGTCTCCGACAATTTCGGGTGCCGCAGAGTTGAGATCCGCGACCGGCACCTCCTGCTCAACGGAGAGCGAGTGCGACTCAGCGGCATGACGCGGCACGAGGATTCCCCCTGGGAAGGCCTGGCGGAATCAACGGGCACCATCCGGCACGATTATGATGAACTCAAAGACCTGCAGGTGACGCTGACGCGTCCGGTGCACTATCCCCAGCATCCCGATGTCCTGGACTACTGTGACCGCCACGGCATTTTGCTTATCCCGGAAATACCCATCTGGCAGTTCAGCGAGAAGCAATTCCAGGATCCCAAGCTGGTAGCTCTGGCCCGGCAGATGATGCGGGAAATGGTGGAGGAGGCCTACAACCATCCCTCGATCTTCGCCTGGAGTGTCTGCAACGAAAGCGCCACCTACACTGCCGGGGGACGGGAGTATTTCAAGACCATGTATGAATTGCTGAAGGGGCTGGATCCGGATCGCTATGTCTCTTATGCGGATGATCGAATTGCTTTCGTTGAGAATCCCGCTGATAACGCGGCCAGCCAGGCCGACTTCATTATGATGAACCAGTATTTTGGGACCTGGCACGGCCCAGCCTCCGAACTGGAACCCAAGCTGGAGGCAGTCGGGAGGAAGTATCCCGACAAGATGGTAATCATTTCCGAGTTTGGGGCGGCTGGTTTCTTTGCCCAGAACCCGAAAAAAGGCGACCGCATCCGTTCGCAAATCATCCGCGACCAAATGCGCATCTTCGGCCAGTACGACTGGATCGGGGGAGCCATCTTCTGGTGCTACCAGGACTACAGGTCGCACCGTAATCTGTGGCCAGGCCTGCAGGAAGGCTTTGTGGACATGGGTGTGGTGGACGAGAACCGCCAGCGGCGGCCCTCTTACTACGCCTGGAGAGAGGAAAATGCTCCCGCGCATTTGAAGCTGGAGTGGAAGGGAGGGGACACAGTTCCGGCTGGCTTTCAGGCCACAATAAGTCGCCGCAGTCCTGAAGAACTTCCCTCTTATGAACTCCGCAACTACCGGCTGGACTGGGAGGTGCGGGATGCGGACAGTCAGCTGGTGTCCGCCGGTGACAAGTTGCTTCCCGCTATTGGCACTGCGCAGACTTTGGAATCCGCATGGCGGACGCCTGCCACCCGGTCTTTGCAGTTGAGAGTCCGGCTGATGCGCCCGACTGGTTTTGTGGCAGTTGAGCAGAGCCTCCTGTGGTGGGACCCTCGCTCCGGTGGGCTGGACGTGAACACCATGAGAAAGGAGGGCAAGACAGTCCCCGCAGGAGACTAGCGATCCTCGCTTGGAACAAGAAAGCTTAAGTCATCCGGATGCTTGCCAGGACTTGGTTCCTCAGGGTTCGGCCTTTACAGTGCGGCAGATCGTGTTCCAGTCGGGCTGACCGCTGAGTCTGCCGATCGCCTCGGCGACAGCTTGGCCGCAACAGCAGGCGATATCCAGGCAGCGATCCAGGGGCAAGCCGCGCAGCCAGCTCGCTAGAAAGCCTGCGTCGAAGCTATCTCCAGCGCCGACACTGTCTCCGCCGGAAACCGGGATCACTTCCCGATGAAGCCTTTCTGCGCCGCCGTAGACGGAGGCGCCTTCGGATCCTCGTTTCACTGCGACTAACGATACTCCTCGAGCGAGGAACTCCTGAACCGCATCGTCCAGATTGAGGCGACGGCTGATGAGGAAGGCTTCCTGTTCATTGGGGAGGAAGAGGTTAACCAGCGGCAGAGCCTCGTGCAAGCCGGAGTCCCATTGCTCGGCGGGGTCCCAGTTAGTGTCAAGAGACACGGTTAGACCCAGACTTCGCGCACGGCGGAAGATTTCCGCCATGTGAGGCCGCAGGCGGGTATGCAGGTAAAAACTGCCGTGGTGCAAGTGACGAGCAGAGCCGAGCAGATCGTCTGTGACATCGTGCGGGTCCACAGCGTTGATCGAACCCATGTAAGTCAGGATGGCACGGTCGTCCTCCCGGCACAAGGCAATCCCAATGCCGGTTTGGAGCGCCGGATCCACGATCATGTGGCTGGTATCCACACCATTCTGCTCTAGCCGCCGGAGAACCAGACGGCCAAAGTCGTCGTCCCCAACCCGCCCCAGGATGCCTACCCGCAGGCCAAGCTTGGCGGCCTGGCAAGCAAAGATGCAGCAGGATCCGCCCATTTCAAGGAGGTAGCCATCCACCAGCTGTTCTACCTGCCCGAAGCGTGGAACTACATCGCCGGTCACAATCAGATCCACGCAAGCATCGGCGAAGGTGAGGACGTCATATTTTCTTTCAGGTCGTAGTTCTGACAAGGTCGGCCTCCATCTAATTGTCCAGTTCCTGGTGTTACTATCTTCCCAAAACGGATTTCTTAAAATATGATGCTATTGTTCATTCTCGCGCAACTCAAATCCTTCATAAGGAGTCTGAATCATGGATAAGCCCTTGCCGCGTTTCACCTCGAAGAGCACGAAAGATAAGGTACTGAAGGCCTATAACAAGCTCTTGAGCAGATATCAGGAAAAGAGCTTAAGCGTGCCTGAGAAGAAGGCAGAGACCATTCGAAAAGCTTCTGATGCTGCGGTTGTGGAAAAAGCGTCGACCTACACCGTCGAATCCATCATCAAAGGCATGGCCGATCTCAGCCTCAACCTTGGCAAAGCCTTAACCGATTTGGCTTCCCAGTTAGCGAGCGAAGCCAATAAGTTAACCGAACTCCAGCAGTCTATCTCGATCGAAACCCGAGCCCTCGAAGAGCTACATGACATCCGATTGGCTGCCGATACTCTGGCCCTGCTGATCCAGGATCATGAAGAAAAGCGGGCGGCTTTCGAAAAGGAAATGGAAGAGAGTGAGACCAGGTTCGAAGAAGAAATGTCTTCCAAACGGCTGGATTGGAAAAAGGAACAAAAGGCCTACGCGGCCGTTCAAAAAGAGAATGAAGCCAGGCTTAAGAAAGATCGGGAACGGGAGAAAGAGGAATACGAATACAACCTGGCTCTGGCCCGCAAGAAAGACAAGGATAATTATGATGCGGAAAAAGCGGCCCTGACGAAAAAGCTTGCTGAGGTCAAAGAGGCCCAGGAAAAAGCGCTGGCCGCTCGAGAGGCTGCGGTTGCGGCACAGGAAGCGGAGTTGGCTGAATTAAGGAAGAAGGTGGCAGCCTATCCTGCTGAACTGGCAGCAGCCGTCGAGAAAACTGAAAAGGAAGCCACGGCCCGTGCCGAGAGTCGGTCCAAGGTGGAAGCCCAACTGCTGGGAAAGACTGTGGAGGGTGACAAACGAGTGGCGGACTTGAAGATCAAAGGGTTGGAGGAAACAGCGGCGAAGCAGTTGGTCCAGATTGAAGCACAGACACGTCAACTGAACGATGCCAACACACAGGTTCAAGCCATAGCCGTGAAAGCCATTGAAGGGGCGTCGGGCGCAAAGGCCCTCAGTGCCATCAACGAGATTGCCATCGAACAAGCCAAGAACCTGAGAGGGAAGATGTAAGTGGATCTATTTCGTCCCGGTTCTTGTCTTACTCGCAAGGCTCCTGCCGCAAGAATGACCGTTATTAGTCTTCTCGCTCCAGCATTTGGCGGAAGAGGTCCAGGCTGGCCGGCGCATGGCCTGCGTAGTGGTTGTTGAAGAAGCCATAGACGGTGCGGGCCTTCTGCAGCCAGTTTTGCACGGGCGATACCCACTCCTGGAGATTCGCTGTGTGATCGACGACCACCTTGTCCCAGGAGGTAGTGATGGCCTCAATGCCTTTCCGGTCGCCCAACCAGCGGAGATAAACGAAGTCAGCGGTGTCTGGATCATGTTTCTTGAGAACTTCGCCAATCCGGGGCATCCAGGACTGGTCGATCAAGGCAAAGGCCACCTGGCGTTCCCTGAGCAGTTGGAGCAGTCGCCGGTTGATCCACCACTTGTTCCGAATTTCCAGCGCCCACTTCAACCCTGTTGGGAGGCTCTTGAGAAACGGTTCCAGGCGCGCCAGGAAATCGTCTGCCGAGGCGAAGGCGGTTTTATTGAAATAGGGGAACTGCAGTAGCAGAGGGCCCAGCTTTTCACCCAGCGCTTCCATAGCCTTGAGGAAATCGGCCAGGTCTTGCTGGCAGTTTTGAAGGACTTTTTCGTGGGTGATCGCTCGCGGCACTTTTGCGGCAAAGACAAAACCGGCAGGCGTATCCTCCCGCCATTTGCGGACCATCGATGTCGAAGGGATCCGGTAAAACGTGTTGTCGATCTCCACGCAGTCATACTTCTGAGCATAATGGGAAAGGTATTGGGAAGGCTGAGTCCCGGCAGGATAAAAAACGCCCACCCAACTGTCTACGCTCCAGGAAGAGGTTCCCAGCCTCAAGCGAGATTTTGTCGGGTCATTCATAGTTCACCGACCTGGCGAAACACGATGTGGATTGGAGACTAGCAAAGCAGCAGTAGTCCAGCCGCCTGCGAAGCCCAGCAGCGCCCCTGTCGCGGAACGGGAAAGCCAGGTGCTGGTCCTGAGGCCTAACCAATCCAAACCCGCATCCAGCGCGACCACAACAATTCCGACGACCAGGAGCCATGGGAACGGTGAGAATCCCTTGTAACGGGATCCTCCTCCACTAAGAGCGGCGGCCCGAAGACCAGGCGAGGGGAGACTCTTGCGGGGCCTGCCCCGCAAGGTAGGGAACACCAGAACCGCTCCCAGAAAGCCGGAATAGATCGCGAGGCAGCGGGAACAAACGGGCAGTGGTTCTCCGACCAGCCAGAAGCACCGGACAGGATCCTGGTGGCAGATCCCCGAGAAAAACAGATAGACACCCGAGGCAGCGAGAGTATGACCTGAACGCAAGAAGAGGGGGCCCGAAAGAGCCGCGATGCACCAAATTAGGGACAATGTCAACACGAGGAGGTAAGGGCGGTAACACGCCAACGTCATTCCGGTCTGACTCCTGCGGGTGGTTGAGCTTCTCATGTCACGACGGGTGGCAGTTCGCAACGCAAGGGTTTGTCAGAGCGAAAGCCTAGGGCATAATCGGCCTGGATGAGCTTATGGATTTCCCGTGTCCCCTCGTAGATGACGGCGCCTTTGGAGTTACGGAAGAAGCGGCCTACGGGGTATTCATCCGAATAGCCGTAAGCGCCGTGAATCTGCACCGCATCGGAGGCGGCTCGCTCCGAAGCCACGGTGGCATGCCACTTGGCCAGCGACGTCTCCCTATTGTTCCGCTTTCCCTGGTTCTTCATCCAGCCGGCCCGTAGCCAGAGCAACCGCGAGCTCTCGTAATCGAGCACCATTTGGGCGATCATCTCCTTCACCAACTGGTGTTCGCCAATGGGCTTTCCAAAGGTCCGGCGTTCCAGGGCATACTTACGACTGGCATCCAGGCAGGCACGAATCAGACCCGTGGCGCCGGCGGCCACGGTATAGCGCCCCTGCTCCAGGGCAAACATGGCAATCTTGAAACCCTCTCCTTCCTGGCCCAGACGGTTGGCTTCGGGCACCCGCACATCGCTCATGGAGAAAAAGCCGGTGTTTCCGGCCCGGATTCCCCACTTTTGTTTGAGTGTCCCACTGGAAAAACCCGGCATGGCGCGTTCCACGATAAACGCGCTCAGTCCCGTATGGTCGCGTTGCTTCTTCTTTTCCAGATCAGTCCAACCGATTACCAGGAAATAATCGGCCACGTCAGCCAGAGAAATCCAGGTCTTCTCGCCGTTCAGGAGATACTCACTTCCCTGCTTTCTGGCGGTGGTCTGAAGATTGACCACGTCACTGCCGGCATCCGGCTCGGTCAGACCGAATGTGGCGATCTTTTCACCCTGGGCCTGGGGCACCAGGTAGCGTCGCTTCTGTTCTTCGCTGCCCCAGGTCAGCAGTGTCATGGAATTTAAAGCGACGTGGACAGAGAGGATGACCCGCAGGGAAGTGTCGCAGTATTCCAGCTCCTCGCAAGCCAGACCCAGGCTGACATAATCGAAGTCCGCACCGCCGTATTTCTCGGGAATGCAGATCCCCAGCAGGCTGATCTCAGCCATTTTCTCCAGGATGGACCGGTCAAAGACGTGATTGGCATCATTCTCGGAAATGGATGGGGCGGCTTCTTTCGCGACAAACTCACGGACCAGTCGCTCGACACTGAGCTGATCCTCGTTCAGGTCAAATCCGATCATATGCCCCTCCGCTTCATGGGATTGCCGAGTACGAACAAATCACTCGGTTAATGGTGGACGAGTCGGATGAGTATCTAAACATTCTGCAAATATTGGGCTGCTGACCGAGCCGCTTCACCCGTCGAAACGCAGCACAAGGCTCAAGCTATTATGCTTGACTCCTCAAGATTTGGGAACGGCAATTATTCCCTGATGGTAGTGGATTTTGACTGTAAGGCGTATCTTTGAAACGCCGAAAGCTGGAGCAGACGAGAATAGCGGAAATCATGGAAGGGATCCTGTCGAGGACGAGAACGACGGTACTGGGTCAGTTAAACGGGGGAAAGGGCTCCGTCAGGAGCCAGATGTTTGTAGCCAAGCA
>JBGPHY010000275.1:0-7424 GCA_041484625.1 Terriglobia bacterium
CCGTGGAAATCGTTGGTTCCCGACTTGATGGTGGCGCTGATGATCCCGCCCTGGAAGTTCCCGAACTCGGCCGGCGCGTTGTTGGTGATCATGTTGAATTCCTGGATTGCGTCGGGAGCCGGCTGGTAACCCACCAGGTTGTCTGACACCTGGTTGTTGTCCAACCCATCGAGCAGGAAGTTGTTGGCCTGCTCACGGTTGCCGTTCACATAAGGCCTGCCGGCACCGAAGCCCCCCGTCTGCGCGCCTGTAAACCAATTGGGACTCGGATGCGTGGCTCCCGGGGCAAGCAGAGTCAGCTGGATATAGTTGCGAGTAGCCAGAGGCAGGGCTACATTCATCTGGTTATCAATGATGGTACCCAGCTGCATGGTGTCGGTGTTCAGGAGCGGCGCGCTCCCTGTAACCTCAACCGTTTGAGTTACTTCTCCGATCTTCATCTCAAAATCTACGCGTGCCGTCTGGTTTAACTCCAGTTTGACGGCGGCGCGCAAAGCACCTTGAAATCCTGAGATTTCCACACGGACATCATAGGTGCCGATAGACAGCCGCGGCAGAATGTAAAAACCTTCGGCATTAGTTTCCGTGGGCCACAATGTCCCGCGTTCTGTGTCCTTCGCGGTCACCTTGGCGCCCGCAATGGACGCCCCCGAGGGATCCACTACCTTCCCTGTGATGGCAGCGGTCACCTGCTGGCTCCAGGCCGATCCTACAAACATGGCCAAACCCACCACCATTACCAGGGCCAGAATGACGATCCCTCTCGTCAACATGCTTTCAAACTTCATAGATCCTCCTTTTTGGAAGTGAAACTTCACTCACTCTCTCCGAGATTAATAGTACAGGCCTCCGCCTAATGTCTTAACCGTGAAACCCTGTATTTTATGACTGCCCAAAAAAATCATGACCTATTGGTTTCCAACCCAATTTGTAGGGATTCCAATTTCCTGGCCTAGTTAATGCAATAACGATTCCACCCGCGACTTCTGCCTCCAATAAAAACATAAGTGTTCATTAGGCTGGACTTGTTACACAATCGTGACAATGGGGAGCGCACCAGTGGCAACAGATTATACGAAATACTGAAAACCTCTCTGCAATTTCGCAGCAATGTCGCTTGGTGGACTCCGTGAAACGAAGGACTCCCCTAGACTGAACCGTTATTCCAGACGAAAGATGACCCTGTATATCCATAAATTATTGCTAAAGCTCACCAAAATTACCGGATACCACTAAAAGGTCAAACTGGACTTCGTTGTCGGGAAACTGCTTGGCAAGGGCAGTTGTTGCTGGCATCAATTTTCTCCCAATCTGGATTTGATTTTGGCGTTAAGGGGTGTATACTAAGCGTTAGTAGATTCTCTTTGTTAGTATTACGAGACCTGCGCTCTGGCGTTAAACGCAATGGTTAACACGTTAAACGGGGTCGGTCCGCCTTCCCGCCAAGAGAAACTCGCCCAATTGGAGAGGATTATCAGCAGTCGGACCTTCCAGGGAGCGGAGATTCTGAAATCGTTTCTCCGTTTTGTGGTCAGCAAGTCAATCGGGGGCCTGGAAAGCGAGTTGAAGGAATACACCATTGCGACTGAGGTCTTCGGGCGAAAAGGAGATTACGATCCGCGCATCGATTCCCTTGTTCGTGTTCAAGCGGCGCGTCTGCGATCCAAACTTGAAGAGTATTACTTAATCGAAGGGAAGTCGGATCCGATCCGCATCCACCTGCCTAAAGGACACTATGTCCCCCTTTTTACCAATGCAAGAATCAATAGCGAGCTAAGCGAGGGAGCGCTTGAAAACGACAACCCAGTCAACATTCCGGTACCGAGGCGACCACGCCGTGGAATTGGCATTTTTCGTCGACGGGCAGACCGATATCTGCTTGCTTCATTGATCGGCTTGAACCTGCTTTTTGGGTTTCTGGCCTATCGGTACCACTCCTTAGCGAACCGTAACAGCAGAACCGCTCCCCATGCCAGCCCTGGTCCAATTTTTTCTCAGGAGATATCTCCCTTGTGGGGTGAATTTGTGAATTCCGGTATCCCGGTGTTGATTGCTTACAGCAACCCGATATTTCAGGGGAATGCTGTGGACGGAATGAAATACTGGTTGCCGATGGAACTGTCGTCGCCTAATCTTCGACCGCCCTCTGTTTCAAGAATGACCGAACCCAACTCAATAACGGACGTATATACCGGCGTAGGGGAGGTCATCGGAGTGAACCTCTTAGGAAACTTATTCTTTAAGGCAGGGACCCCCTTTCGAGTCGAACGAAGCCTGTTGCTAACGTGGGAAGATCTAAAGATACAGAACATCGTCTTCTTAGATGGACCTACCGAGAACCTCCTGCTGCGCCGTCTTCCCCAGGAACAGGATTTCGTGTATCGGAGTGACCCCAACAAAGGAGGGCCGCCCAAAGTTCACGTCGCCAATCGCAAGCCCCTTGGCAACGAACAATCCAGATACGAAGCCATCCTGGAAGGCGCTTCGCAGAGCATGGTGACCCGCGACTACGCGCTGATCAGCATGCTGAAGGGAATTGAACCCAATCGGCACCTTCTCATTCTGGCGGGAATCACCACGTTTGGAACCCAAGCCTGCGCCGAGTACATCAGTAAGCCTGAGAGCATTAAGGAATTGATCAAGCGCCTGAATCTCTCTACAGATCCTACCCGACCACGCTTACCCGACTCTTACCAGGTGTTACTGGAGGTAAAGATTGAGGGCAGCATTCCAGTCCGAACCTCCTATGTGACTCACCACGTATTGAACTGACTCCTAGCTTTCCCGCGATAACTCCCCTCGTTCTTGGTGATCGTTTGTTGCCGCCTGTCAACCCTCCCTGCAGAATTAACTTCCTTCTAGGTTGACACGTTCAAACTCACCGAGATATAAGCACATATTGAACGAGGAGAACTACTATGATTGCACAGCATCACTGGTCTCGAAGGACCTTTCTCAGAACTGCAGGCAGCGCACTGCCTACCCTCAAGCTTTTGTATGGAGGATCGGGAATCAGTGCCAACCAACCAGCCGGGGCCACCCAAGGCGAGACAGTGAGGAAATTCACGGCGATTGATCTGACCCGCCTCTTTACAGCCTCTGCCTCGGACTTCGGGCCTCGGGAACAGGCCAAGAGTCTGGGGGGCGGCTCAGCCCAGGATGGCTTAATCCGCACCCCCGCGGGAAGACAGGATTTGCGTGGAATTCCATTCCAACTTGGTCCTGAAGGAATAGGGGAGAAACGGTGGATTGTGCTGGCGAAACAAAGCAACGCCTGGACCCGGGAAATGATCGAGGTCCCGCTCAATCAGAAGGCGAGTTTCATTTGTTTGGCCGGATTTTGTGATTGGGACAAGAGTGAGACTCCTCCCCCCAACCAGGACGTTACCGAGAGAGTCGGGCAATCATTGGCAGAAGCAGTACTCCTTTACGATGACGGTACCGACAAGTCTTTTCTTCTTCGACGACGCTTTGAAGTGAATTCGCCAACCACGAATTGGGGACACTTGAGTTATGCCTCTCTCCCTCATGTTCCGGACCTACCGCGGAAGCTCATGGACTCCTTGCCCGATGCTATGCAGTGGGGGGACCTCCAAACTGCCGTCTGGGACAATAGTTATCCAAGCGGCCCTGACGGGCTGGGAATCCCCATTGTTTGGATTTCCACTCTAGAAAATCCTGAGCCCAACCGACCACTCAAGACATTACGAGTTAAAGCCACCGGTGAGGACCCATTGGTGCTCTGCGGACTCACCCTGTTCAATGGTCGGGAAAATCCACTCCGGTACGAGCGATTGAGCCTTTACAAGATCACTCTACCCGAGCCGGATGCCACTGATCAGGGCCGATGGAAAGTGGAAGTTGATCTAGGGGTGATTGCTCGCAGGTATACCCTGAATCGTTTCGAGCCGGATGCATGGCTCTCGGCACAAGACGTCGGTCTGGGCTCCAGGGACAAGCCCGTCTTGGGGAATCGCCACTTTTATGTGGAGGTGGCGGCTAGTTCTGAGGCCACCCTACGACTGAGCGATTCCACGACGGGAAAACAATACACATTCGATCTGGCCAGAATCGCACCGGGCCGGGAGTTGGAGGCCAGCCCTGCCGGGTCCCGTGCGGAAGTTCTGGAGCAAGAGAAGGTTTGGCTGCAGGGGCAAGTGACCGACGCTTCCACTCGGCGCCCGACTCCTGTTCGTCTGGCGTTTCGATCCAAAGAGGGCCGGTACATCCCGCCCTACGGTCACCGCACCGAGATCAACGATGGGTGGTTCCAGGACTATGGCGCCGACGTCAAGCTCATGGACACATCCTTTGCCTATGTGGATGGGACTTTCCAGGTGGAACTGCCGGTGGGCGAAGTCTACGTTGAGATGACCAAGGGATTTGAATACCAGGCAGTTCGAAAAAGACTGAGGATTGAACCCGGTCAAAGAGAGTTGAACCTGGAGATTTCCCGGCTGGCTGATTTCCGTTCCAAAGGCTGGGTTACTGCCGACACCCATGTGCACTTTCTGTCGCCATCGACAGCTATCCTTGAAGGCCAAGCTGAAGGATTGAACCTGATTAATCTGTTGGCCGCTCAGTGGGGCGATCTCTTTACCAATGTGGGAGACCTGTCTCATGGGCCGCTCACATCCAGTGACGGCCAAATGGTGGTATGGGTTGGTACGGAGAATCGACAGCACCTGCTGGGTCATCTGGGACTTCTTGGGGGTCATGGTAAACCGGTCTTTCCCATGTCCGCTAGTGGCCCCAGTGAGAGTTATCTGGGCGATCCACTTTGGAATAGCCTGGCTGATTGGGCGGAATCTTGTCGTCAGCGCGAGGGCTTAGTGGTGGCCGTTCATTTTCCGTACCCCACGGCTGAACTGGCTGCCGACATCGTTCTGGGTAAGATTGATGCGGTGGAGCTCTATCCGTACGGAGAACACTTCAACACCTTGCGGTTCCTGGATTGGTACCGCTACTTGAATTGCGGCTACCGGGTTCCAGCCGTTGGAGGTACCGACAAGATGGGGGCCTACATGCCGGCGGGAGCGAATCGGACCTACGCTTATCTTGGACAAGAGGAGTTCAGTTTTGCTTCCTTCGCAAGAGCCGTTCGAAAAGGCAACACCTTCATGACGACAGGCCCTTTGCTCTTGTTTCATGCCGACGGGCAGATGCCGGGCGCTGAGATCAAGCTCGGGGGAGGCGGGGGAACGGTGGAAGTCCTGGCTGAAGCCAGAAGTTTTGTTCCCTTCCATCGCGTGGAAATTGTCTTCAACGGGCGGGTAGTTGCAGCGAAAGAGGAAGCGGGAGGCGTTCGCGAATTGACTCTTCGGGAAAAAGTCCCGCTCTCCGGCCCGGGATGGTTGGCGGCCCGCTGTGTGTCGCGCTTCGGCCCCACCACGGCATGGGGCCTGGGCGTCCAGGCTCACACCTCACCCGTCTATTTAGTCGTGCCGGGGCAGGAGCTGTTTTCACAGACAGCCGCCACTTATTTCCTGACCTTAATTGAAGGGGCGGAAACCTGGGCGAAAAACCTGGCCACTCGGCCCGATGCTGAGCGTCTACACCGTGTCCTGAAGGTTTTTGCCGATGCCCGCGAGCAACTGCACCGCAGGTTGCACCAGCAGGGGCTTCAACACTGACAATGAGGGCCGCGGCGGCCCAACCGCGAGAGGGCGTGTCCACAACAGTTGCACGCGCTCCGGTTGGGCGCGCAACTGCTCATGAAACTGGCAAAGTTAGCCACGATTGATCCGTCTCTTGAATCAATCGCGGGCTTCCCAAAACGTTACCAAGGCCCACGGTTACTGCCAAGACCGCGGTAACCGTGGCTACCCGAACTCGATTTCCTAGTAGGAACTCCTCCCCGGAGTTCCTACTGAACAATCCGACTAATGGTCAGGAAGGTGATCTGTTTCTGTGACTCCGTTCTAGCCATGGGGGAGTAGTAATACCAAAAGGTTGCCGTCACTCTGGTTTGGACTCCAGCAGGAACTGAAAAAGAGAAGGTCTCTTTCCGTTTTTCGTCAGGAGCCAGACGGGAGTCCGACACAACCTTGGCCGCCTTGAAAAAGGCCGCAGGCTCCAGCGGCAAAGATTTGCCTTGGCTGTCTGCCACCACGCGGCGATAGAGACGCTCCTCGCGGAAGTGTTTTCCGTCATTCGAATCCGCTCGAAGCTCCAGAACAATCTGCCGCAAGGGCGAACCGGTGGGGACATAGTGGCCGGCTGAACGGTTCCCGACCACCAGTTGGACCTGAAGCTGGTTCCCGCTCCGGGAAGTGGAGAGTTGAGCCGTAACTGTCTTGTTTAACTGTTCCACGGAATGACTGCCTGGCATCTGATGGAGGTTGACCTGGGCCCGGCTCGAGCGTTGAATCTTCGGGTCTACAACGTCTCCTGCAACGCTGTACATATGACAAGACTGGCACTCCTTGCCTTCCTTGGCGTAGCGGCTGGCCTTCCATTCGGAATAGGTTGTCAGCACCGGAAACCCTTGTGAATTACGATACTCATGGCAGGGGGCACAGGCCAGGGCAGAACTGTGGATGGGAGAATAAACTGTTCCGTGCGCCATGGAGTTGGCGTCTTTCAGAGGACCGCTTTTCTCCAGCGTGAATGACAAGGTGGCCTTGGGATTGGTGCTGGTCAGGGACACATCCCGGAGGGAATGGCAGTAATCGCAGGTGACTCCCTCCCAACTCACTTTTTTCCGGAGAGAGAAATCCCCCGTCTGTACTCCCAGGGGCGAGTGACACGCCAGGCATATTTTTCGCGTGGCCGCACCAAAATTGCTTTCAGTCAAATCCAGCGCGTCCTGAAACAATCGGCTTTCCATCGCTCGGGCGTGTGAGGATTGTTTCCATGCTTCGAAGATGGCCCGATGACAACGTCCGCATAACTCGGCACTGCTGATCGGTTCAAGGTCTATCGACCAGGCGGTTGACGAGAGAGCCAGCAGCAGAATTCCAGGGGACAGCCAGCTTCTCTTCATAATATAGCCTCTGCCATTGCCCGGAGATGAAACGGATTCGATCCCGCGATCACTGAGTTGCCTCCTCTGGTCTACCCTCGATCATGCGGATTGCGAGCCTGAGACCGATTATGGTGGCCAGGATGGCTCCCAGTGAGAACGCCAGGCCAATCCGACGAAATCTCCGTTCCTTCAGCGCGGTTTCGCCTGCCTGGTAAGTTTCGCCGGCAATAGCAAGCCCCTCTGTTACCGGTTTACTCACTGCACCCACCTGAAATGCGTGCACAGCTACTTTGGCCTTCACCAGGGACTCCTGGCCTTCTCCTTGCTTGAGCAGCGCTTCGGAGACCTCCATGCCGGAACGACGGGCTCCTTCCAGGAGCACATCAGAACGATCCAAAGCAGCAGTCAGGCTCTTGATCAGTCGGGCCATCTCCACAGCAGCCTTGCCGCCCGAAGA
>JBGPHY010000276.1:0-7415 GCA_041484625.1 Terriglobia bacterium
CTCGCGAGGCCACAGTTCGCACCATAGTCAGCGGCTTCCAGGGTGACGGCGGTCACTCGCTCAGCCTTCCAGAATCCCCCGTCTAGCTGACCCATTATCTATGACTCTGAGCCCGAGACGGCCGACGACAGGCGGGCCGTTCTTTCAGACTTCGCCCTTCATCTTTCTCACTTCATCCCTGCTGAGTTCTTGGTCAATTCGAACCAGGTTCGCGATCAGTCGGCGACGGAGCAAAGCCGAGAATCGGTTCTCCCTCTGCATATCTTTGAAGAGCTGAAACGAATCCTGCTGCACATCCTGGAATTCTGCAAACATCCGGGACGGTCCAGGAGTGGAGACGGCACCCAGCTTGATTCTCATCAGGGCCACTCCTCGAGCCAGAAAATGGAACAGGGCCTGGGTGTGGGCCATTTGGCGATCATGATTGGCGGCGCTGGTAACAATCACTTCGAGCCCCAGAGTCTTCAGGTACTTCTGTACTTTGGGTAGGCGCGAACCTCTCCCGGGACACAGCACAATTCGATGTCCCCGGATGCCCGAACGGGCGCTCTCCGGACCGAAGAGAGGGTGGGTCCCGAGAATCTCTACTCCTGCAGGCAGAATCCGTCTCATGAGGCGGAGCGGCTTCTCTTTGACAGAGCAGGTGTCCAGGACCAGCTGGCCTCTGCGGAGAGACGGTTTCAATTGCCTGCAAATGGACTCGATTTCAGAGATGGGCACACAAAGCAACACCACTGGACTCGCGGCCACTTCAGGCAGGGAGGCTGACCGGATTCCTGCGGCGGGCCTCACTGGTTCTCGATCATAGACAACAACAACACAGTCTCGTTTGAGGTTCTCTGCGGCAAAGCGACCAAAGCGGCCGTATCCGACAATTCCTATCCGCAAATGGGCACCTCGATTACTTCATCTCGGCACTGGCCGCACGGACAACGGCATCGAGCCCATCCAGTGTCCCGTTGTGCAGGGCTTTGTAAAGGATCTCGAGGCGCTCCCGGCACATCTTGGAATAGGGTTTATTCAGGGAATAACCTTTGGCGAAGGACTTCAGCGCAGTGACGGTGTCACTTGCCCCCCAGTAGCTCATCCCCAGATAATAGTAGGCCTCATCGTTTTGCCGGTACAACTTCAGGCTGTTGTTGTAGGCGGCCACTGCGGCGCCATATTGCTTTCGATCGAAAGCATTCCGACCTATGATGGAATAACCAAAAGCCTTTTCCTGACTCCAGCTGTTGGCATCATAGCCGGGCGGGGTACTGTCACTGTATGCAGAAAAAGCCTTCAGAAATTGTTGCGCCGATCGACTCACATCCTTGCGGGAAGTCACATAGTAGTGTGCCAGTTTCACGGAGTAAAAGAACCCGTCTTTGGGAGGCAACTCCGCCGCACATTTTTCCGCGTAGACTACAAATTTCCCTTCGTTCTTTAACTGGTCATAGCACTGAGCCAACAGTTGGGCGATCTGCACAGCAGGTTTCTTCTCGTACAAGGTTTCGCCGAACTTGGCCGCGTTGGCATAGTCCTTATTGGCGTAGGTGGCTTCCACCGCGTAACCCAGGGCCGCAAGATCGTCTGGCTTTAACTCCAGGTAACTCGCCGAAACGCTGGCCAGTGTGGCCATGTCTTTCTGCTCGTACAACTGGGGCAGGATCGTCGGCAGGACAGTCATCCCGTGCTGGCTGAGTTTCGACTTTGGATGCGCCTTGATGAACAGGAGCAGTCCTTCGGCACGGGTCTTAAGATCGGGAGTGTTCAGTTGCTTCTGAAATTCATCGTATTCTTCCTTGGTGTAATCCCCTTCTCCCTTGGACTGGGCTGCCTGTTTTTCCGCATCGTCGATGTTGACAGGCTCTTCAGCCTCCTTCTTCCCTTCCTGCGTCAGGGCATTCACTGGACGAGAGAGAAGGAAACCCCCGAGGAGACTGCAGAACAGTGCCATTCCGAACAGAATCGATTTTCTTTTCATCAGAACCTCACCCCATAAGAAATTCAAATCTTGAGCGCCTGATTCGTGCAGGCGGGACCACATGTCTGAAACGGTTAGGCTGATTATCAGAATTTGGAATAGGTGTGTCAACAGCAGAAATGGTGCTTCCCCCCCCCAGACAAGAACCGGCCGGGACTCGGCACACGAAGATGCCCGAAAAATGAGGCATCTCCAGCAAGAATCTTCCGGAAAGGCCTTGACAAGCGGATTTCGCTATTGTATAACTCTGTCGCGCCGGTCAGACGGCGTTTTGAGCGATAACATTTTTCAAAGGAGAGGACAACGTGAACAAAGCTGATCTGATCGAGAAGATCGCCAAGGATGCGGCTGTCACCAAGACCCAGGCCGATGCCGCTATCAACTCGATTCTATCGGGAGTCGAAGGAGAACTCAAGAAGGGTGGCCGTGTGACCCTGGTGGGATTCGGAACCTTCGCAGTGGGGACTCGGAGCGCCAGGACTGGACGGAACCCCCAAACCGGCAAACCGATTAAGATTCCTGCCAAGAAGGTAGCCAAATTCTCCCCCGGTGCAGAATTGAAGGCAGCCGTCAACAAGAAAAAGTGACCCGGCCTAAAACGCAAAAAGGGCGGCCGCCAGGCCGCCCTTTTTTGTTTCCTCCACCTCACCCTCGGGCCAGAAACTGTCAGCCTTCCATTGACAAATTTGTCACCTGGAGCGCAAGTGTTGGGGGGGGCTTGGTCTCTTGTTCCCTGTGGCTCATTTGCCGGTATTGATGCGACGCGACTTCTCTGCGCGAGCGGTTGCTACGGCTTTGGCCCAAGAATTGCACGGGATTCAGGTAAAGGCGGGAGCGAGACCCAGCCATCCGCGTATCGCTCCCGCGTGTTTCATTCCCCCCGGGCCGGACGTTGTTCCGGCCCCTTCCTTTTGCGCTGAGGTGGTGAATCGGGAGTCTTCCGAATTCCCATGGGCTTCCTTGACCCCTCCCTGCGGGATCTGATATGTTCATTCCTGGGGGGTGAACTGTGGCGTTCACGCAGGAACGGCGTCTAGCCTGCCGCCAATCTCAGACGTTGGGCCATGAGGTTTGGCTGTGCCGGTGCGTGTGCTTGGGACTCGCGTTGGCCCTTTGGCTCGCGCAACTGAACGCTGTTTTCGCCTCGACCTCGGCGGAAGAGGATCCCTGGCTCATTTCATTTTACCTTTCGGTTTACGACAAGGCCGGAAAACCCGTTGAAAACTTGACCAAGAACGCCTTTGAGGTCTTCGAGGATAGGGTCCCCCAGACGATCAACTCCGTGGCATTTGAGAAGAACTCGCCCCTCTCCCTCGGGATCTTGATTGACATCAGCCGGGGCATGGGAGCAGGGGGAACCACGGTGGCTCTCAACTGGCTCCGCTTTCTGGCTCAGAAGATGAAGAGCCCCGACGAGATGTTCGTGAATGCCTTCAGCGATGAATCTCAGGAAGTGGCGGACTATATCTCTCCGGAAGACTACCTCGACGATCCTCTGGATAAGCTCGGTACAGGAGGGCAATCCAGGAGCGGGCTGGCTGTCGATCTCGGCTTGATCAAGCTGCGAGATGCCAAGAACCGCAAGCGGGGACTGCTGATGATCTCCCCCGGCAGAGACAGCGCCGGAAGAGCCACCGAAGAGCATATTGCCCGTTTTCGATTTCCTATCTATGCCCTGGGCATTTCAGGGACAGAGGGGTTCGGCGGCATCATGGATCGGCTGAAATCCGTGAATATCCGGGGATCCGCGCTTTCCGTTTACGCCAATCTGTCAGGAGGCATTGCCTTCTTTGCCGACTCCCCGCCCGCTGGCGAGCAATGGCTGGAAAAATTCTACTCGGAGTTCCGAAACCAGTACCGTCTGGAGTATCGCTCCAGTAACACCAAGAAGGACGGGAAACTGAGAAACATCAAAGTCCGGGTAAAGAACTCCGAATATACGGTCTCTCACCTGCAGAAATACCAGGCTCCTTACAAATCGACCCCGAAAATCCTCTACTAATCATGTCCGGTCGGAGGGGAGGAAGGGAGAATCTCGACAGAGCCCAAACGGTTAAGTTCGGCAGAGAATTTATCTGAGTCGCCAACCACAACAACCAGCGCGCGAGAAGTATCCAGGTAGGTTTTGGCAGCTTCCTGGACCCTCTCCACAGTGACCTGCTCAATTCGCCTCGGAAAGGTAACCAGGAAGTCGCTGGCCAGGTCATACAATTCCATCGTGGCAACGAGGCTGGCAACCTGCAGGGGAAACTTGAGACCTTCCGAGAAGTCCTTAATCAGTGCAGCCTGAGCGGCCTCCAATTCTGTTTCGGTCAACCGGTTCTGTTTGAGCCCCTCGATGGTCTCGGAGATGGTCTGAATCGTTTGAGCGACAGACTCATTCGGAACCGTGGCTCTGACCTCAAATTCACCTCCCACTTCATAAAAATAAAGCTGGCTCATCAACAGCTCGGGACGCAATTTGCGGATCTCGAAATATCTCGAAAGCAGGGAGGCAGAGCCGCCTTCACCCAGCGCGGCATTGAGCACACGCAGGCTGAAGTAGTCACTGGTAACCCGCGGTGGACCCACGTGGCCATAGACTACCGCAGAGTGGGGTGAGTTCCTCTTCTGAATGACCTGAATGGATGAATTGTCCCGGACTCGAATCCTGGGCAGCAAGGGGTCAAGCCTTGTTCCTTTTGTCCATCCGCCCCATTTCTCCCTGACAATGGACATGATTTCGTTGGCCGCAACATCTCCTGCAATAATTAGGGTCGAGTTATTGGGGACATAAAACGATTGATAGAAACTGTCCACATCGCCTGGCTGGATGGCTTTGAGAGAGGAGGACTCTCCCTGCGGGGGTTTGCCATAAGGGTGGTTTGCGAATATCAGACCCCGAAAAATCCGATCTGCAAGTTGCAGATCCCCCTGGTTTTCAAGGCTGGCCTGAACCAGAGACTGTTTTACCTTCTCCACCCTCTCCGGCTCAAGCAAGGGACGAACCACCATCGTGTGCAGGAGGATTAGAAAATCAGGCAGCCTCCGGATTGGGACGGAAGCCTGGAAGAGGGTGGCCTCTTGTTCCACCCTCATACTGAATTCGACACCCAGGCTCTCGATTTCGTCCCTCCATTGCTCGCTGGTCTTTTTCTTGTTGGCGGAGAAGAGGGCTTGCGCCACAAGGTTCGCCAGCCCGCCCTTGGAGGGCGGATCCGCAGTGGATCCGGCCTTGACGGCAAGTGCCACAGCGACAGTTGGCACCCCTGTCTGCTGGACCACGAAAGCCTTCAACCCGTTGAGCAAATCAAATTTCTGGAGCCTTAGACTAATTGGACTTTCACTCTTGACCTCCACGTCCTGCCCCATGCCCAAGGCGGGCAACCACGGGAACAGCAGGAGCGGAAGGATGGAAACCTTTCGTCTGAATGACGCGAGGACGATGGAACAATCAGAGGGCAATCGATGACACTCCATCCCGAAAACAGAATCTCCCACTTGGTGACTCAGGGTTTTCCTTTGTTGGGCACTCACCAGAAATTTAGCTGGAACCAGCGCAGACCGCAAGTGATTTTGAGGAGTGGAGTCCCGATAGCCGGGACTTGGAGGACCGGAAGCTATCCCTTCTTCAGTTCGATGAGAACCTGCTTGGCAACGGCTTTTAAGGTATCGAAGACACCAATCCCCGAGGAGGCGACGGCTTCGATGATAGGTTCACCTTTTCGTATTAATTCGCGTTTCATCTCCTCGACCGTAACAATGTTTGGGAGGTCTCGCTTGTTCAACTGCAAAGCATACGGGATCTTCATCAAGTCATACCCCTGCAGCTTGAGGTTTTGTTCCAGGTTGCTGACGCTCTCAATGTTGGCGTCCATGCGTGCGATCTGGGAGTCGGCTACAAAGATGATGCCGTCGACCCCTTTGAGGATCAGTTTCCGGCTGGCATCATAAAAGACTTGGCCAGGAACAGTGTAGAGGTGGAACCGGGTCTTGAAGCCGCGAACTGTTCCCAACTCCAGAGGGAGAAAATCAAAAAACAAGGTACGATCGGTCTCCGTCGCCAGTGAAATCATCTTGCCCTTGGCATTCGGAGCCGTCTTGTCGTACACGTATTGCAGGTTCGTGGTCTTTCCGCCCAGACCCGGCCCATAATAGACGATCTTGCAGTTAATCTCTCGGGAGGCGTAGTTGATAAAGGTCAAGGTTGTTTTTTCCCTCGCACTGACAATGGCCCCAAACAGGTCCCGTCCCTGTGTCTATTTTCGCGTCGACCCACCGGTCTCCTAAGCGGTCGCAGTCCGTATTAATGGGCGAAAAGGCTGTCGATATCCTCGTCGGTGATTTCCGCAAAGGGAGACCCTACTTCCTGTCGGCCTGATTCCTTTTCCTGGGTGATCTTCCTGACGATCTTCTCGAAGACCTCAGTGAGTTCCTGGGAGGCTTTCCGGACACGGAGCCTTACCAGTCCCAGGGAGGAACGGTTGTCAAATATGACCACCAGGATTACTCTCTGGGCCACAATCGAGATGTGGATATTGTCCCGCTCGCCTTCATGGAAGAGGATGGAAAACTCTTTTTCGCCAATGAGCTTGGCTAATCCGTCGGTCGCGGCCACGTTGCCGGCCGTCAGGGATGCCAGGGAAGTCGCGTCCAGGTTCTCCAGATCCCCTTGAGCAGCAATCTGTTGTCCGTTCTTGTCAACCAGGAAGACCAGTTTAGCGTTGGAATCTGTGCGCAGGCGCCCAATGATTATCTTGATGCGCTGATACTCCTCTTCGTACATGATCATGTCACCATTGGTCATAGCGTCAGTTTATCCGCGAATCAAGATGTCCCCTTTATCCGAATCCGGGGCCAGTGTTCCCCGCCCCCGATTCTGGAATTGTCAACCCTCTTCTAATTGATTGATTCTAATAAGATAAATCTACTTTAAAAACGGCAGACTAAGGCTTATAACACACAAGTGATTCACCCTGCAACAGCTTTCTACGAATATCTAAATCGACGGAACGGAATCTTAACTTTACTAAATCCCAAAGAGATTTCAGGATTTGTCTCTCAGTATTACGTTAGTCAATAAGGATTGGGCCGAGCTCTGTGAGACCACATATTGCCACCTCGGCGCATTCTCGGATCTCGACCCTCCAGAATAACCCCGTGTACCTGACGCACTACTTCTCCGGGACCGTCCAGCTTGACGGGAGAGGTGTTTCCTGCTATACATAAGAGTTTGTTAATGGTTTCACGTTTTCCCCATCCGCCCCATTAACCTACCGCAGTTCCGATGCTGCAGGAGGGGTACAGGAATCATAGGTTCTTCATAGGTATTGGATTAGGCAGTTTCTGGCTTCTGATCTTTGGATTGACCGACTGCTTGATGAGGATGACGAATGAGAAAAGCCTCTTCTGAAAAGAGTACCACTAAGAAAAAGATGCCTCTCTCGGCCGCAAAGCCAACTTCCCAAAA
>JBGPHY010000277.1:0-7390 GCA_041484625.1 Terriglobia bacterium
ACTGCCAACCCCTCCCGACGTCGCAGTCTTAGTCTCAAGTCATCCCGCCGGGATGCAAGCTATTAGCCGGGGGTTGAGCGAAGCGATACCCCCGGAAGGATGCGAAAGATTATAGCGACCCCGTTAAGGGTCGCAGCGTTGATCCAAAATCCAGGAATTTCACGCCGTGTTCAATTCCAGATCCCTCCAACAGATCGACCCACTCTAGGCGAGGAGGTTTCCCATCAGGTTAATTATCCGAGTTCCCATGGCTGGCACCCCGTCCGGGGTGCACTGGCTCTGGACTCTATCCACCGGTGGTATCGTCCGCCGTTGACGGACTCAACCACCGGCTACTGGCTTCGAACCCTCCGGGTTCGACATGTTCATCCTCGGCGGCGCTCCCCGGCAGCTTGAACGGCTCTCTTGAAAATCGTCCTCGTCGTCGTGGATGGCGCGCCTTGAAGGGGCATAAATCGTTTCTCTGAACTCAACTCTCATCCCTCTTCATCTCTTCCAGAATTGATGCACGCCGTTCAGAAACATCTCTACCGCGATGATGGTGAGCAGCATTCCCATCAGGCGTTCCATGGCAAGGATGACTCGTTTTCCGAGGAGGTCACTCAAGCGGTTTGAAGCCAGCAGGATCACGGCCGAACAGGTCCAGGCGCAGATGAGGGACATCAGCCAGACTGGCCAGCGCGCAGGATCCCGGGTAGCGAGAACGATCACCATGGTCATGGCGGAAGGCCCAGCCACTAGCGGAATTGCCAGAGGCACAATGAAGGGTTCCCCGCCGGGTTGTCTGCCGAACATCCCTTCCGAGATGGTGAAGATCATGCGGACGGCGATGAGAAAAAGGATGATGCCTCCGGCAATGCTGAGCGAAGGCTCGGAGACATTCATGAGCATCAGCAAGGTCCGCCCGAAGAAAAGAAAGAAGATCAGAACCAACAGGGCAATGCATAGTTCTCGGAGGACTATTTTCCTTCGTTTCTGCCTCTCTACGTCCTTCAGGACACTCAAAAAAACTGGCAGGTTTCCGATGGGATCCATCACCAGAAAAAGCAGAAAGGCTGCAGACAGCATTGACATAGAAACTCTTTTCCTCCGGAACGTAAGATCCGGCCGCAACCAGAAGTTCAAAACGGCACTGCGCCAGTTCCGCGGGGAAAATTGCAGGGGCGAAGGCTTATGGACCCTTCACCTCTGAGACGCCGCATGATTAGGCGGTCGACACAACCGCCCTACAACAAAAACCCCGCAAGAATGACGGCCCACCAAAGCCATTCTTTTCTATTTGATGGTTAAATTGCAAGCGTGCCGCAGGCGTGCCTCGCTCTCGAAGCAGGATCAGTGCGCACTCGTATCCGCCCGATGAGGTTTAGTTTTCTTAATCAGGAAAATCAAGGGCATCAGAGCCAGGAATATCACCGCCAGTAACCAAAAGGTATCCAGAAATGCCAGCATCGTGGACTGACGCAAAAGGAGCCCGTAGAGAAGCCCCTGGGCCTGGGCTTGAGGGGCAGAGGCACCCTGGGATTGGAGGAATTGCGAAGAACCGTGGAGCATGGCCTGGTAGTTCGAGTCAAAGGGCGTCATATGGCTGACCAGAATGTTCTGATGAAACTGTGAGCGCCGGGCCAGCATGGTGGTCACGAAGGCAATTCCGGAACTGCCTCCGATGTTTCGCGCCAAGTTGATGATCCCGGTGGCATAACCCATCTTCTCCCGGGGGATGAAATTGAATGCTACTGCATTGATAGGGACAAACAAGAATGCGAATCCCAAGCTTTGAACCATCCGGGCCATGACTGCGGTTCGGTAGTCGATGTTCAGATTAAAGCCTGACATATGGAACATTCCCAGGGAGCAAAACGCCAGTCCCATAAAGATCAGCCAGCGGGCTTGAAACCGGGAAAGGAGAATCCCGACCAACGGCATCATTATCAGGACGACAAGGCCACCGGGCGATAAGACCAAACCACTCAACATGGCGGTGTAGCCCATCAGAGTTTGCAGAAGGATGGGAAGCAACACCGTGCTGCCATATAAAGCGAAACCCACTACGAACATAATGAAGCTGGCCATCGCAAAATTGCGTTCTTTCAGCAGGTGAAGCTCGACAACGGGCTCCTTTTGCCGCAATTCCCACCACACCACAAAGATCAGGCAGAAGACCGCAATGATGCTGGAGCTCACGATGAGGCTTGAGGAAAACCAGTCTTCACGCTGCCCCTCGTCGATGACCACTTCCAGGAATCCTAGCCCCACACTCAATAGGCCCAGCCCGACATAATCGATTTTGATTCCACTCCCCAGCTTCCTGCGAACTAAATAAGGGGGGTCGTGCACCAACATGGAAGTCATCAGGAGAGAAAAGGCGCCAACCGGAATGTTGATAAGGAAAATCCAACGCCAGTTGTAATTGTCGGTGATCCACCCTCCCAAAGTCGGTCCGATTATTGGGGCCAGCACCACCCCCATACCGTAAACTGCCATAGCCATCCCTTGTTTGTGACGTGGGAAACTCTCGGCAAGAATAGCCTGAGAGATGGGTTGCAGGGCGCCACCCCCCAAACCTTGGAGGACCCGAAACAGGATCAGCAGTTCTAGGGAGGGAGCCATCCCGCAGAGGAAGGAGCTGAGTGTAAACCACAACACACAAACCATGTAGAAGCGTTTGCGGCCAAAGATCGAGGAGAACCAGCCGCTCATGGGCAGTATGATCGCGTTGGAAACCAAGTAAGAGGTCAAAACCCAGGTGGTCTCGTCAATGCCTGCCGACAAGCTCCCGGCAATGTGAGGCAGGGACACATTGGCCACGCTGGTGTCCAACACCTCCATGAAGGTCGCCACCATAACTGTGCCGGCGATGATCCAGGGATTAACGTGAGGCCGCTCCGATGTAGTGGGCGTCAAACCCGTTGTCTCCATAAGCCTCTTTCTCACGGCCCTCTGCCTACTTGGTGAAGATGGTCGCTTCCACATTCATCCCCGGCCGAAGGACGGCCTGTGCCAAGACACCGGGATCCAACACGATCTTGACAGGGATGCGCTGAACCACCTTGACATAGTTCCCGGTGGCATTCTCGGGGGGCAACAGGCTCAAGCGGGCTCCTGTAGCCCCAGCGACGGAGTCCACCTTCCCCTTGAAGGTTTTTCCGTACATGTCCACCTTGATCTCCGCTTCTTGCCCAGGCCGCACTCCGGCCAACTGGGTCTCCTTGAAGTTGGCCGTGATCCAGACATCGTGCAAGGGAATGAGCACGAGCAGGCCCTGTCCGGGCTGGACCACCTGGCCGACTTCGACGACTTTTTTGGTCACCACGCCATCGATGGGCGCCACAATCGTGGTGTAACTCAGTTGCAGCTCCGCCGCAGCCAGGTTGGCACGGGCTTGAGAGACTGCGGCCGCCGCCGAAGATGCTTCCGCCGAACGGATAATCACCTGCCTCTGGCTGGCCCTGGATTGTGCCAGCGCCGCACTGGCCTGGTTCACTTTGGCTTCGGCCGTCAGCGTCACCGCACGGGCTGTCTCCACATCTCTGCGAGCGCTGCCCAGGCGTTCTTGGGCGGCTTTCAGTTCACTTTCTGCCACACGGGCCGCCGCCAGGTAGCCGTCATATTGTTGTTGGGAGATTTCCGCCTTTTCCATAAGCGGTTTCATCCGTGCGAGGTCGGCTTTGGCGCGCTCGCAGGAAGCTTGTCGCGCCTCGACATTCGCTTGGGCATAGGCCAGTTCCGAAGTAGCAGTCCGTTCCTGGGCCGCCTTGGCACGCAGAACGTCGGCCTGGTTTGCAGCCAGTTGGGCTTCGGCGGCTGAGGTCCTACTCTGAGTGGTCTCCTGAGTCAAAGGAACGCCGACTTGGGCCGCACGCGCCTGGTTTTCGGCCAGAGCCAACATGGCTTGGGCTTGATCGACTCGCACCTGGTAGTCCCGGGGATCGATACGGATCAGAACCTGGCCGGCCTTTACCTGCTGGTTGTCTTCCACCGGCACCTCCACTACATTGCCGTAAATTTTTGAGGACATCGAGGTGATGTGTCCGTCCACCTGGGCATCATCGGTGCTGACCCGGTCGTGGTAGTGAGCGTACAAGCCGATGGAGACTGCTGCAATGACCACAAGTACGGTCCCCAGCAAAAACCTGCGGTTGCGGGAGTTGGCTGATCTTCCGTTCATGAATGCACTGTTTTCAATTGGGGCCTGCGTTCCCTTGTCCGTTTCACTGCCCATCGTACCCATGATTTCACTTCCTCACTTGAGATACAGGTTCTCGATTTGACCTGTGGCATGCGCCAGGTCAGCTCTAGCTTGGTTATAGCGATAGAGTGCAAAGATTTGGCTGTCGTTGGCACGGGCCAGCGAGTCCTGAGCATTCACCACCTCAATGTTGTTGGTGACACCCGCCTGAAACCGGTCCCGGGATTGGGTGACCTCTTCTTGAGCCAGTCTCACGCCCAGATCGGCCACTTCCACCTCGTGGCGCGACGACTCGAGCTGGGCCATGGCTGTCTTGACCTGAAGAGCGATCAGGCTCTGGAGATCCTGTTTTTCCTGCTGAACTTTTTGCAGTTCCAGGTCGGCCTTGGCTCTCTCTGCGCGAATCCGTCCGCCGGTGAACAACGGCATATCCAGCGTCACCTGGTAGGTGTAGGAGGGTATGGAGCTGGAAAGAGAGAGACCTTGATAGCCCCAGTTGCCTGTGGCCGTGATTTTGGGCAAGCTGGATTCGGCAGCGCCTCGTTTCTGAAGCTGGACAGCCTTCTGCCGGGATTCAAGAACTTTGAGTTCCGGGCGAAGAGAGAAGGCCTGCTCCAGAGTCTGTTCGAGGTGGACCTCCGGAGTATCAAAGTACCCCATCTCCTCTGTCAACTCCAGGCTCTGGAGGGGATCCAGGTTCATCAGCTTGGCCAAGCCATACAATGCCGTTTGTTGCTGGACCTGGGCGAAAATGAGGCGTTGCTTTTCATTTTGGAGCTGCACATTAGCCCGCAGGGTGTCCAATCCGGTTCCCACGCCGTTTTTCTGCAAGTCCGCCGCCTGGTCATAGAGCGCCTGTGCCAGTTTGACCCGCGATTGGCTGGCCCCTACATTTGCCCTGGCGCGCTGTGTCCCCAGGTATTGAGACACCACCAGGAGTACCGTCTGCTCCCGTACGCTCATTTCCCTTCCCCGGCCGGCCTGAACTCCTTCTCTGGCCGCCTGCCAGCGCCGCCACAGAGTCAGGTCAAATACCGGAACCGAAAACCCACCTCCTGCCTGCAATTGTTGAAAGGGACCAACCTCTTTTCGAAAGCCTGGGATTGACCTCCCCAATAAGGCTTCTGCGTTGTATCTCTTTGCCGAATCGAAAGTCTCTATCCCCACTTGGGGGAGGAGTGCTGAAAGTGCAATATCCTGGTCTCGCTCACTTTGCGCCAGGTTCAGGTTGGCAATTTGGACCTGGGGATTTTGCTTTAAAGCCAGTTGCACCGCCTGCTGCAAGGTCAACTGCAAGACAGGCTGGTTTTGCCCCTTCGTCGGGAGCGGAAGCAGGAAGAATAGAAGCAGCAAACCAAGGAGTCCAGGCTTGGGACTGGCTTTCCCTCCCTTCCGGTGGTCAGACGCTGGCTGCTCAACCTCACCAAGAATCGACTCCACCACCGATTTGGTCATGCACCCTTGCGCTCTCAGCTCAGCCCCTTGCCCATGCATACGGGCTAGGAGCGCCTTCCCGGAAGCGTCAATGAAATCGACAGATGCCAGGTCGATGATCACCCTGCCGCCCCCCTCTGCGGAGGCTGCCTCTTGCCAGCAAATCTCCAGTTCATGAACAAACGGTCCCGTGAGTTTGCCTTCGAGCTTCAACGTTGTCCCTTCTCTCTCGCTGAGCACTGTGATTCGAAGCATGGTCGCCTCCCCTATCTCAGGCTCCACCAACGCATGAATCCTGCCAAGACAGCCAAGGTCTGAACATATTTCACAATTGATTGACAACTGGGAGATTAGGGAAAGTGCCGAGGGGATGAACTATCAGAGAGCTACGGTGAGTGCCGAATTCCTTTGCCGATATTTCGGCAACTGACGACATGTCGGCGCAGCCACTGTCTAGGAAAACTCCGCCAGTACTAATACAAACGCATTAAACGGTGTTACAAATGTGCATAGGTAGCCACGCCGAGCTGGGCGAAGCGTGGGCATTTCGTGACAAAACATAATACGTTTGTATTAGTGGTAGCCACGATGAATTCGTACTTTGAATTCATCGTGGGCTTCTCATATGTGGTCAAAAGCCCACGACAAACCAAAAGCGGTTTGTCGTGGCTACCAAAACTGGCATTTTCATGAAAAGGGTGCCATGCACCGATTAGGCACGCCACCGCCCATGAAAATCGTAGTGGTAGCCACGATGAATTTGTTTCTTGAATTCATCGTGGGTTTTTCATCTGCGGCCAAAAACCCACGACTAATCAAAATACAATTTGTCGCGGCTGCCAAAACCCCATTTTCATAAAGTGCATTACGTTACGCTAACTCACCCTGCACAGATGACTCAGGGTCGGGCAATCCCTAATTTGCGCATCCGGGACTGCAGGGTGGTACGTTTCAGGCCCAGGCGGACGGCGGCGCCGTTTGGTCCGCCAATAGCCCAGTGGGTTTCGTTCAAGACACGTAAGATGTGATCCCTTTCGACAGCTTCGAGGCTCTCAGTCATCGAAGCAGGTGACGATGGCCTGGAGTTGGGTGGGTCAGCGTTTCGATGTGCGGCAGCTGCTTCCGCGAAAGCCGCCAGTTCTCCCAACGGTACCTGAAGCGTCATGCCACGAGTCAAGATCACGGCTCGTTCGATGAAATTTTCCAGTTCCCGCACGTTCCCGGGCCAATGCCAGCGGGACAGTCTTTCAATGACCTCTGTAGAAATGGATTCAATCTTTTTGTTCATTCGTCTGGCAAACTTCTGGGTGAAATAGCGGATGAGCAAGGGAATGTCCTCAGGCCGCTCACGTAAGGACGGCACCTGAATCGGAAAAACATTCAGCCGGTAGAAGAGGTCGCTACGAAAAGTCCGTTCCTCCATCATCCGTGCCAGCTCCTGGTTGGTGGCGACGACCAAGCGAACATTCACACGGATGGTTCTGTTTGCGCCCAACCTTTCAAACTCCTGTTCCTGGAGGACCCGCAAAAGCTTCGGCTGAAGTTCTAGCGGAATATCCCCCACTTCATCCAGGAAGATGGTTCCATGGTGAGCCAGCTCAAACCGGCCAATCTTCTGGCTGATGGCCCCAGTAAAGGCCCCTTTTTCATGTCCGAAGAGTTCGCTCTCCAGCAAGCCCGTGGGAATAGCTGCACAATTGACTTTCACAAAGGTGCGCTCACGGCGAGTGCTGAGGTAATGGATCGCCCGGGCAACCAGTTCCTTCCCCG
>JBGPHY010000278.1:0-7389 GCA_041484625.1 Terriglobia bacterium
GTCGGCACCTCGAGGCCGCGGTGTCCACCATGCCGCAGGTTGAGTGCCATTGATTCGCTGGGTGACCTGGGAGCGAACCCAATCAGCTGAATGCTTTCTCTCAATTTGGCTGAGCAGATTCAAATCTTGGACCAGATTACGCTGGATTTTCAGGCGAATACTGGGGATCGGTTCCGAAAGTCCGAACCGTTCCCCAGGATAAGCCAGGCAAACCCTTTCTCCGTCGGAATTGAACCAGGGATCGGGGCTCGGGTCGACCGTCTGCCAGTGAACATAACCATCGACACCCCAAACCCAGGCCTGGAGCGGATTCTCGAGAATGGCCGAGGCGCTCTCGGAAATAGAGGGCGGGCCGGAGTAGATCCAGACGATATCGCCGCGCTGTCTTACCTGCTCGACTGACTCCCGTAGCCAACCGAGGATGGACTTCCCACATACCCAGAAGTTCACCACGCCGGCCAGAGTCTTGAACTGTTCTTCCATTCTCCAACTCGCATCATTGCGGAAGACAAATTTGACGGGGGAATCGCGGGGAATGGACCTTTTCAGGAGCCTGTCGTATTCCAGGAAGAAAGCATTGTCCTTGGCGAAGCGAACCTCATCGCCATCCCAGGGGAACCCTTTATAGCGCTTCTTGTGGTTGAAGAACATTTCGAAGCGGGTCTTCGTCCATCCCTTCTCTCGAAAATGCTTTTCCATCTCCCTCACGACGTTGGTGAATTCTGCTTCATAGCCAGGTTCTCCCCACCCTAAGAAAGAAGCAGGCCATTCAGGATTGATGGTTAAATAGACAAAAGGAATCGGGACGGGTCCCCGTCTCGTTTTGGCGAACGCACTCCCGTCCAACAGCGGAGCGTAGTGCCGGTCAAACAGGTCCCAACTGACAATATGCTTGCTCCGTCCAGTCCCACTGAGTTGAGGCGCGAACTCCGGTCCAACCTTGCCAGCGTGGCCGTAACCCAGTTGATGATAGGTGCCGCGGTGTTCATAAAACAGCCGGTGATAGGCATGGATTAAGCTGAAAAGCGCATCACTGCTGTAGAAATCGTTTCCACTGGACTGGCTCAATTTCGGGTAGAGCTGGGCCAGCCACCCGGTTCCATAGGAATTGTGATCAACGATAATCGTATCTTCCTCGGGGATAATGGCGTGGAGAATGTCCAGCTGGATCTTCACATCAGACTGTTTCCGGCCGCTTTTCAGAATAACCCGACCTTCGTATCGGCCTGGCCTGGCTTCCTTTGGAATGTACAAATCAACCCAAAAGCTTTGCGAAGTCTGGTCTTTGATCTGGTTATCAGGGTCAGGCAATTTCCCTTGATAAGGATTTTGAACGGGAATGAGCGCATCGGGAATATATCGCTCATCCCTTTTTAAACGGTGAAACCAGGCTTTGTAGAGGTCAACTTGAACATTGGCCCCCGCAGCAGGGAAATCGCATGCCAATGAATAGGTTCCGCCTTTCGACAGTTGTGTGCCCAGCTGTAAAGACACATAACCGTTGCGGGCGCCCCTCAATTCGACAATTGAGGACTCTCTTTTTTTCTCAGGGTGAGCGGCTGATTGAGGCAGATCCGCTTTGACAACTTGTCCGAAGGGGTCCGGACGCTTGAATTCCGAATAGACGGTCAACGAGACCGCCCCCGCCGGTGGGATGAGAACCGACATCAAAAACAGCAGCAAGAATCTTCGCAGCATAATCACCTCAAGTCTTATTCTGAATTAATTCGGGAATTAACCACAGAGGATCGGAGAGCTTGAGTCTAATTCTGAAATGGATCGAATCTGCTCAGGCATTTATCCCGAAAAGACATGGGACGAAAGCAAGGGCGAAGTGAGGCAATCACAGGTCGCTGAAGGTAACCCCTGGATTAGCGAAAAACCGGTTCTTTTCGAAATCCACCCCGGCATACGGGTGGCGGAGTCAATTATTCCCCTCTTAGAATCGTGCTGACCCAATGAGTAAACAATCTCTCAAGCAGAAACCCTTCACTTTGACTTTTGCTCTCTGTGCCTTTGTGGCCTTATTGAATGCCGTTGTTAGGTTGGACAGTCATCCGGGAGTCATACTGCCTAAAAAAATGGCAGGTCTTCTTTGCGAGAAAACCTGCCGTGAACTTCAAACCTACAACGGAGAGCCGTCGAGCACAATTGAAGATTTTCTTTCCTGTGGTTCGCAGACATCGAATAATGCTCGATGTCTGCGCCACCCGGATCCCAGCAAAATCCCGCCGCCAGATGACCGTTCAGTTCCCTTGGTGGCGAGGAATGCCTGCACTATCTTAAAACTCCAGCCGAGCTCCGAACTGGAAGAGGCGCGGAGAACTAGCCATGCTGGTGATCCTCCCGCTGGTGGCATTGGGGGTGCCCCAACTGGGATGATTGAAGAAATTGAACATGTCCACAGTCAAGCGCAAATTCACTCTTTCCACGATGCGTGTATTCTTGAAGACGGAGAAATCAACACCTTTGAATCCAGGAGTCACTATGTTGTCCCGCCCGGGACGCCCTGCCGTATAGTAATCGATGGTGTGCCCATTGCTATCCAACGCGGAGACAAAGGCACTAGTGTCAAAATACCTTGCCACAGTCTGTTGATCCCTTGGGAGATTCGGGTTTCCCACCTGCCATTTAGTCGTGTTCCTGAAATTATACGACATGAACTGGCCGGAACGCATCCCTCCCAGTGCCGCCGCCTGCCATCCCCCGACGATTCGCGATACGATCCCGTTGCTGCTAGTGCCCCACCTCTGGTTCGGGCCAAATGGCAAATCATAGAGAAAGTTAAAGGTGAATTGATGAATGGGGTAGTTGCTGGAGGTGGCACGTTCCAGATTGATCCGGTCAGCCTGGCTGGCAATGCCGCTTTGCCGATCCCCCAGAATTGTCAGTGCAGCCGAATTTCCTGCAGCATAGTCAGAAGTGTTGATGGAGCGGTTCCAGGCATAGAATGCCTGGAAGGTCAGGCCTCGAGACACATTTCGCCTGAGTTCCGTCTGGAACTGATGACTGCTGGAAGTTCCGAGAAATGTCAGACGCCCGATATCGCCATAAACCGGGTTGGTCCGGCGACCTTGAGTGGAAACACCGGGCATCGTAGACGCTGGAGCAGCAGTATTGATCGGCTCGATGATTTGCAGATCGGAGCCTCTTGTCCCCACGTAACTCAAGCGCAAGCCAGTCTTCGAAAAGAGCTGACGTTCCAAAGTCAGATTCCAACTCTGAGCTATGGAGTCCTTCATTTTGGGGTCAAAGGGCTGCATGGTAATGGGAACGCCAATTACCAAATTCGTATCATCAAAAGCAAGTGTACCGCCGCCCAGTACATAGGGGGGAATGCCCTGGGTAAATTCTGTCTGTCCGACTCCTGAATAGTCATAAGACGAAGGGTAATCCACCATCAGGCGGCGGAAGTCGAAGGGAGGATTCGATCTGCTGCGGGCCTGCAGAGTGATCAACGGGATGGTCCAATAACTGATTCCATAGCCTCCTCGAAGGATTGTGGTTCCGTTCCTGTCCAATGCATAAGCAAAACCAACTCGCGGCGCAAAATCATTGCGGTCTGCCGCGAAAAGGCCTGAGGGAAAGCCTGCTTCACTGGCGCTCTTAAAAATCACTCCAGCATTCTCGTAAGCCTGAATTGCGGCCGCATTAACCTGATAGGCCTGATCAATGGGGCCAGTCGTCACCATGGCTTCGCTGGCGGGATCGTAACTGGCAATCTGGTCGTTTTTGTCCTTAAAGCGTGTATAATACTCGTACCGCAAGCCAAGGTTCAGGGTCAGCGTTGGGCTGACTTTCCAATCATCCTGGAAATAGAAGGCGAAGTCTTTTTGTCGATGGTAAAAAAAGCCTTTGTTCGTTCGCAATTCACCGGCCAGCGAATAGCCCATCAGGAAACTGGCAAAGCCGGATCCAGTTCCTTGGACCCATGCACCGGTGGGATCCGCTGCCAGAGCCGTCCAGTCGGCGGGGAACTCGTAGCAGCCGCGCGGCTGCCCGATCTCGTTTGAATTGATGGCCATGGATCGGAATTGGCCACCCATCCTGAAAGAGTGGTTTTTCCGTGTCCAGGACAGGTTGTCCGCTAATGTATAAAAAGTCTGCGGTGCGGTTTGCGGATTGTCGTCATCAAAATAAAAGCTGCCAAATTCAACATTGACAGCCAGAGTATAAGGATAGAGGCAAGGCCAGCCTGAATCGCCAATTGCATTTTGGAGCCCCAGGAAGTCGGTTATGGGGGGGGTTTTGATAGTGGACCCTCGACGGCTGTTCGGTCGGGTGCCTCCCATCCGCAATTCATTCACTATCGTCGGGTTGAAAACATGTGTATCGGCCAGAGCGACCTGCCAGGTCTTGGCGGTGACTTTGTTAAAATAGATCTCCTCGCTGACGCCACCCTTCGGGTTGTCCCTGGCTTCGTCGGCAAATGAGTAACTCCCGCTGATAGTGTCCTTGCTGAATTGCTGGTCAATCTTGGTTGTGAACTTGTTCCGCGTCGTGCCGGCAGACAAGTGTGTCTCCAGGTTTTGATCCTGCGGGGCGCCGGCGACATTGGGGAGCGGATAGCGCGAGAGGGCCTTCTTGGCCAGATTGGAAATTCTGTCCGCCGGAATGATGTTATTGGGGAATTGATCTCGAATGTAGGTTCCCGTGGCAGGATCGAGCCGGGTCGTCAATGGGTCGTAGATCTTGAAAACGCTTTTCTCCCCAAAAGGGATGTAATTGGAAAAGTTTCCATCCCGGATCTCTTGCGGAGGCGAGCCCACGTGGTAGGTAATCATCTGGGGTTGGCGCAAACCTTCATAAGTAAAAAAGAAGAAGGTCTTGTCTTTGTGAACCGGCCCGCCCACTGAGGCGCCGAACTCTCTTCGTTGGAGGGGTGGTTGTTCATTCTGGGAGAAGGGATCACGGGCATAGAAGGCGTTACTGCGGTAAGTTATAAAAGACGACCCGTGAATTAAGTTGGTCCCCGATTTGGTCAGGTAGCTGATCGTGGCCGGCTTGCTGTATTGGGCCGAAGTACTCAATGTTTCAACCCTGAATTCCTGGATGCCTTCCAATGCCGGGTTGACACGGCTCATATCTCCTGTGTATCTGTCTTCCATGCTGATCCCATCCCCCAGGAACATCACACTGCCCGTTTGCAGTCCATTGACCTGCGTCCCGTTAGTGCGGGTGACCCCTGCCGTGAGGGTGAAAAGACTGGTAATTTCACGGCCGTTCAAAGGCAGCGTCCTAATCCGTTCCGATTCGATACTAGAGGAGAGAGTACCGCTGCTGGTTTCGATCACCGGCGTTTCGTCCTTTACTTCTACAGTGACGCTCTCTGTGGCCACAACCAAGTCAATGTTGACCGTCGCCTCCTGCCCGACCCTAAGCACCAACTTGCCCTCGAATTTCTTGAACCCGCTGTGCTCAAGGGCGATCAGGTAATTCCCGGCGGACACACTGGCAAAAGTGTACAATCCCGTTTCGGTACTGACCGTGGTCCTGGCCACATTGGTATCTTGATTCTTCAAAGTTACGGTGACCGTAGGAATCACAGCCCCCGAACTGTCCCGAATGAGTCCCTTAACCTGACCCAAAGAAGTCTGGGCAAACCCGTCCAACCTGAAGAAAAGCAGGCAGACACACGCCAGCAACAGAATGAACCCAATATGCTTCCTGTCCATAAATCCTCCATTTAGAGTTGGATACAGTTGTCGAACGCTAGGGAATCAAAAAAGGAAAGAACATCGACTCAAATACAAATTCAAACTTAAGGAAAAGCGAGTTACTTGTCAAGTAAAAATAACTAAAAAAAGGAAATCCTGGGAAGATTTATTTCGGTGGCCGCGCCGCGCCGCGGAAGCATTGACTCTCTATCATCTTATAATCAAGGGGGAATATTGATGGTGTGTAGATAATGGCACCGTGAGAATGCTCGCATGTGATCGGTTGCAGGTGTCAGGTCGTACCGGGCCATACAGGTGAAGGCTCAGCTAATCTACACCGGCTTACTACCGCCGGGCTGTGGCAACTCGCTGACATTTACTATTACTATCGTCTCGAAACCTCCGAACCCGCTTTGAAAGTCCTGGAACTTCTCCATCGGCGCGATCCGCGGGACTCCAAGGTGAAAATACTACGGGGCAAGGATTACAAGCTCGTTGGTAATTTAGATCGGGCTCAGGTTTCGTTCCAAAAATGTCTCAAAGAATCTCCGAAGAACGAACCTGCCTCTTTTAAGATTGGGTAAGATCCTGGAGCAGCATAATCAGACCATGGCCTCTTATTATTATCAGCTCGAACAATCTGAACGGGGGTCAATCCCTTTTTTAGTTGAAAATGAGCATAAGCCTCAAGCTGCTGCTGGATCCGATTTCGGATGGCTTTCCTTTTTCATAGCTTTGCGAAGGGCTTTTAAATGGCGAAACCCTTTCACCTTTCTCAGCCGGGGTTCAATTTCGAGTAGAGCCGTGGCTGTCCAACGCTGACGCTGATCGCTGTTCTTCCAGTAACTGACTCGATGCGTCAATCGCTCCAATTGTCGGTTCACATTCTCCAAACAATTGGTCGTTTTGAAGCTGGTTCCTAACTCTTCAAACAATCCCAACCGATGCAAAGTCAAAGTCTCTTCCATCCCTTCCCGCAGACTCTCCACGGCGGAACCATTGATGAGTCGCAACTCTTTGGCAATTCGCTCCAGGGCTTCCTTCGCTTTTTCATAACTGGGTTGCTGATAGGCCGCCTGCAATTTTTGCCGAAAACGCCGGGCTTGTTCTTGGCTCAAATAACTGACCACATTTTCCCGCTTGTGCCACTGGCAGCGTTGAATCAAGGCTTTCTCCGCCAGGCTCGTTTTGATCCCTTTATACAGCCCTTTGGCTCCGTCGATGATGAAGAGAATTTCCTGTTCGGTTTTTAACCCTCGATCCAGCAGCCGCTGGATAAAGTCCTAGGCCACTCGTTGATTCTCCGTGCTGGCTTCCACAAATCCCAGCAGGATCTTTTTACCTTCGATCGTAATCCCCAGAGCTACAATCAGGTCGATTTCCGCCAGCCGTTTCCCGTCCATAAAAATCGCCACGATGTCCTGCTGGCTCAAATCCCGATTCAGAAACGTTTCCAACTTCCGAGCCGTGGTTCGAATGAAGTGTCTCGACACGCTGCTCTTTTTGATCCCAAACGTCTCGGGCACACAGATGGCCGCCGGCTCATATTGTCTCTGGCTGATCCCGCAGATCAGCCGGTTCAGAACCTGATGGTCCAATACTTTTGTCTTTCGAAAAGCTTGATAACTCTCCCAGGGCACTTCTTGTCGCACGGCTACATTTCGTACTCGTGGCACTTCGATCCTGACTTTCTGATCTCCCAGATAAACCGATCCCGGGTTCTTTCCCCAAC